>DASQQM010000100.1:0-11406 GCA_035643475.1 Anaerolineae bacterium
AAGAAGCTCATCGAGTGTGTAGCCGTGCATATCAGCTGCCTCCTGGTTAGCAGCTAATATTTTGCCAGGGCGCTCTCCCTCGATATCTAAGATAAAGGCAGCATCAGTGGCACTCTCAAAGAGCGTTCTGTAGCGCTCCTCGCTCTCCATCAAAGCTCTCTCGATTCTCTTTTGCTTGGTAATATCTCTGATGATGCCCACCAGGGCTATCGGGTTTCCCTGAGCTCCTTTAATCATGGAGGCGGTAAGGTAAATCGGGAAGATGTGCCCATCCTTGTGCTTTACCATGACTTCACCCCGCCAGCGCCCAACCTTTTGTATGCTCGGTAGAATCATCTCACTTGCAAAGGTGGAGTCCGCATTCATGTCGTTAACATGCTTTCCCATATACTCCTCTGGAGTGAAGCCATAGATTCTCTCAATTGCTTTGTTGGAGTAGATGATGCGCCCTGATAGATCAGTTATCTGTATCCCATCTGCAGCTTCTTCGACCGCCTCCATAAAAAGCCTGATTCCCTCCTCTGCATCCCTGCGTTGCCAGTAAAGCCTGGCAAAAAATAGGGGGGCAACCGCAAAAACCCCTCGTATCCAGAGTTCAAGGGGGTTGGGATGGGTCAACTCACGGATGAAACCTTCATGTTGGAATAGATAGGCAGCAGCCAAAGAATCGATTACCCAGTATGCTAAAGCTACTATAACCGCTATTAATATGTACTTCGACCTAGTTACGCGGTTTACGGTTATGCTTTTTACTTGCATCAGTAATCCTAGTAATCTTTAATACCCTACGAATGCCTTATATTAAATTCTTCTAACGCCATCCAATTGCCTGCTTTTGATAAGCTGGAGAGCTACCTTCAAATCTGGAGGAACCGCGTCTTTAAGTTGCTTAATTGGTTACTCTCAGATTTTAAAAGTACTTTTAAGTGAAGGGAGCCTATGTATCGATACTCCCCTCAATACAAGGATGGGCATATTGGAATTTATCTTAAGGGCTATTATCTAATATTATCCTATAAATAGCAAAATAGCATAGCTTACGGTAAAACCAGAGGGCCTGGCTTATCCCCATCCTCTTGGAGTGATATTGCCCCTTCGGGGCATACCTTCACGCATACGCCACAGCCCATGCACTTATCGTCGTCAATCCTTACCTGTGGGCCTAATGCGTCCAGCGCACCGAACTGGCACACACCGTCGCAGGAGCCGCAGAGCGCGCACGCATCTTCGTTGACACGTGCGATATATCCGGATGAGGCGACCACCCCAAAACCGTGCGATAGTGCGTTAAGCCCCAGACAGCAGCACGAACAGCAATTGCAAATGGAGTAGAGCCTATCGCCAGCCGCATCCTTAAACCACGCGGTATGCACCCGGCCCTTCTCGTGCTCCCTCTCGAGAATTTCCAATGCCTCGGGGACGCTCACCCGTCTCGATACCTCCTTCTTGTGCTCGGTGACGAACTCAACAAACGGCTCACCCAGGACAAAGCAGACATCGATCGGTCCACACGGGTCCTTCGATAACTGACGGCACGCGCATGCGGTAACTGCTATGCTGCCAGGGTTTTGCAGGATGATATCCCTCGCCCGCTCAAACGGCAGAACCTGCTCCGGATTTCTCGATATAATTGGCTCTTCTATGCTGACCAGGCGCTTTGCTGTCTCCACTGTAACAACTTTTGAGTGATGTGTCTGCATCAACCTCTTGCCGGCACCGTTATAGATCCACCCCGGGAAGAGGCCCGGGTGTTCGAGAACAAACTTGACCGGCCGTAAGTATACCGAAGTCCATTTAAAATAGAGGTAGCCATGGATAAAATCGAATATACGCCGCCCGTGAAACCGAGATAGCTTTACGGTGCTCTCCTTCCGGTTCAGGAACAGCCACCCCATCAAGGGCAACAAAACGGCAGCTACTATTGCAGTTATCCGGCCTATCTTTTTCATGGTCCTCTCCACTGCGTGATATGTCGGCCAGCCGCGACGAGACGCTATATGCCAAACCGTTCCCCAGCAACTCGACCTGTAGCCTGATCTAAAACTAATCCTAAACTATTTACGAATTGTTGTCGAAATATAATAGAGACAGCTTTTTAGGGAGTTGATAAATAGATGTCTCTTATTCTGTTGGCAAATGCAGTTTTTGGCCTTGCGATTTGTCTCCTCTACTACCCCGACTCACCACTCAACATTTTTCCCAATGCACGACTTGAAGAATTCTGGCTCTGGTCCAAGTATTCGGCATTTGTTTCCGCGCTGCTTTTCATCTTCGCTCTCCTGGCGGCAGATACAAACGTAAGGGGCCGGGAACTTTCAAAGCGCCTCTCCACATTTACCGCCACCATTCAGGGATTTTTAAATCTACCGCCTGCAATCCTATATGTCATTTCTCTACATGGAGCTGCATCGGCGCAGGTAACAGTAAGGGGTAACACTTTCATTATATCCTCCAGGGAATTACTATTGCACGCTGCGCTTATTATAATCTCCTGGATGACAGCAACCTGGCTTACACTCAAGAAGCGGGAGGAGAAGACTCCCGAGGTAGTACCGCCAGCCCACTTGAAGGTCTACGTAAACGAAGACGCTTATAAAAACGATGCCCTAAGCACTCCTAAAGAGGCGATAAATTAATACCGGGATACTCCCACGGGAAAACTTCGTTCATGCTGCCCCAGATAAGGGAACCTATTATACGGATCGTGTATTATGGGTCACTCATATCGGGGTGGTACTACGGTTACGTTTAAGCTGCTTACTAAGCTATCGTTTATGGCAATTTTAATATCTCTAGCTCTACTCTCAATACTGGTCGCCCTCTATAGTGGGGTGTTTTACAGGCCGGTGGATTTGAGCAAGCAACCGGTCGAGGGGAACTTCGTAGATGTTAACGGCAACACTATCCATTACCTGAAATCGGGTCATGGGCCACCGGTTGTTTTAGTACACGGATTCGGGGCCTGGAGCTTTAGCTGGAGAAAGAATATCAAGCCTCTTTCAAAGTACTTCACCGTATATGCAATTGATCTTCTTGGATTCGGTCTAAGTGACAAGCCAAGGGAGGGGCCTTATACAATAGAAAGCCAGGCAGCGCTGGTTTCGGCTTTTATGGAAAACGTAGGCCTCAAGAAGGCCACCTTGATTGGTAATTCCCTCGGTGGAGAGATTGCCATGCGTATAGCAGTGCGATATCCGGGAAAGGTGGATTCGTTGATTCTGATAGATAGCTCGGGCTATAGAGAGAAGCCCTATATTCCAGAATGGGTTCCCAGACCGATCTTCAAGGCGACCCTGCGAACATTCTTTCTTAATCGCTCGCAGGTAGAAAAGACTATAAGGCTTGCCTATTATAAGGACCGCCTCATAAACAGCAATATAATAGATGGATATTACCTGCCTACTAAAACAAGAGGCGTAGAGGACGCCCTGGTTTCCATGTCAAAGCAGTTGCAATTGGGGCGAGGAAGAACAACTATCAACCTTATAGAGAGACCTACCCTTATTGTATGGGGGAAGCACGATCAGATAATACCAGTAGATGATGCATTTAGATTACGCCGTGCGATAAAGCATTCCAGGATTGTGGTGATTAACGATGCCGGTCACGCCCCACAGGAGGAAAAACCGGCGGTCGTAAACACACTGATCCGCGCGTTCATCGAAGATAACTGGTCAAAGGATGCGCGCGGTTCCACTGTAATACCCCGCTACCACGCTTTCCGCGATGGTAGATAATTGGGTATCAATGTAATAGGTGGCGTTTCATGGTTATTAGCTAATGAGGCGGTAGGTGTGAAAATACTTGTGACTGGTGCTGCAGGAGATATAGGCTCGCATCTTACCCCAGCACTTATTGAAAAAGGACACACGATAAGAGCGCTCGTAAAAAATGCTAGTGAAGCGGATAGAATAAGAATGCCGGGGGTAGAGATATTTATTGCCGACATCACCGATCCCCGTACGCTTGATGGGGCTGCAATAGGTATTGACGCGGCATATCACCTTGCTGCAGCCCTTTTCGTCGTAGACCCAGAGGAGAAGCTGCGAAAGATAAACTACGAGGGAACCATCAACGTTGCCGATGAGTGTATCGATAAAGGGGTCAAGAGATTTATCTTTCCTAGCTTTCCCTTGGTATTGGGCCCCCATGAATTACCGCTGCCACCCATACCGCCCGAGGAGGCTACTGTCCAGCCAAATACCTACCATGCGCTCTACAAAAAGCTCGCCGAGCTACACTTACGGACGCTGAATAGCCAGGATAAGATCGCGGTCACCGTCCTCAGGCTTGGAACCGTCTATGGCGCGGATATAAGGTTGATCAAAACCCTAAAAACATTTATACAACGAGGGCTCTACCGCATACCCGGCACTGGAGATAACATCTCTCATTTCGCTCATATCGACGATGTCGTACAGGCTATGCTTCTTGTCCTTAGGAGTGAGAAGGCAGAGGGCCGGATCTATAACGTTGCCGATGACATGCCGGTACGCTATAAGGATTTTGTATTTGAGCTGGCCGACCTCATGGGCGCTCCGAGACCGGGCTTTGCGCCTGTGTGGGTCTTTAGAGTCCTCGCAACCCTATCAACGGCATGGGCAAGAGTGGTGGGGACCACACCCCTCATCAATAACGACATCGTTACTTTTAGCATTTCGAGCTTTGCTGCAGATATAACCAAAACTAGAGACGAGCTGGGCTTCCGGCCAAAATACCCGACGACCCGCGAAGGGCTGTCGGCTAGCATCAGCACACGCGTTGAACGGCGACGTTCAACCGCAGCCTAAAATGGTTATACATACAGTACAGCGTCACAGATAAATTGACCTTTTATTTCAAAAACCATGGTGGCAAAAGAATGCGTATCGATTAAAGAATACGTGACGCTGTACTAGAGCAATGGAACAATAGAACAATCGAGCAATAGACATAGAATATAGAAGATGGAAAATGAATTGGTTATATAGTATGGAAGCCTGTTCCATTGCGATCTATTGATCTATTGCTCTACTGTTCGATCTGATTTCCACTATCTTAGAGGTCAAATGATGTGGGGTGGGGTAATAACATGATATCACCAAAACCGGAGCCACGAGAGACGGTTCCAATATTCCGTTTCTCGCCGAATCCGAATAAGGCTCATACCATACATTGGCATGAATGGGCACCAGATACCTTTGAAAAAGCAAAGAACGAGAAGAAGCCGATGCTTCTCGCAATAGCCGCCGTATGGTGCCACTGGTGCCATGTTATGGATGAGACATCCTATTCCAACGATAAGGTCATCTCATTAATAAACGAGCGATATATACCGATTCGGGTGGATGCGGATAAGCGCCCAGACATTCAGGACCGCTACCTGCTAGGTGGGTGGCCAACGACTGCCTTCCTCACTGCAAGCGGTGAAATCATAACCGGCGGCACCTATATCCCACCGGGCCAATTTAGAAGGCTCCTCGAGCAAGTTAGCGAGTACTATAAGGATAACCGAGAAAGCTTGGAGAGAGAGGCTGAGCAGAAGCGCGAAAGGCTTGTTGAAGAAAGGCTGAAGATAACTTCGGTCCAATATCAGATCGATCGTAGTCTGGTATCTGAAGTGGTAAAGTCCCTGCACCGGTCGTTCGATTCGGTGCATGGCGGGTTCTCGCAAGCACCCAAGTTTCCGAACCCACCGGCAATCGAGCTTTTGCTGCGGCGGGCCTTCCTGGAGGACGAGACCTCTCTTCTTGAGATGGCAACAATAACGCTTAGTCACATGGCAGAAGGCGATATTTTCGATAAGGAATGGGGTGGGTTCTTCCGGTATGCCACTGAGCGTGACTGGAGCACGCCCCATTACGAGAAGATGCTCGCCGAGAACGCCGAGTTAATCGTAAACTACCTGCATGGCTACCAGGTCTCCGAAAACATACGGTATCGAGATATCGCAGAAAAAACGCTTGACTATGTCGATAAGTTTCTGGCGGATAAGGAGAGCGGCGGGTTTTCGGGAAGCCAGGATGCGGATGAAGAATTCTATAAGCTCAACGCGAAAGATAGGTTTGCGCATAGGATCCCGTACATCGACCCCATCATCTACACTGATGCCAATGCGTCGATGATCTCTGCTTATGTAGAAGCATATAAGGTGCTTGGTGACGATAGCTATATGGATTTCGCTAAGAAAACAGTCGATTTCCTGCTCGTGAACTGCTATTCAGAGGATCTGGGCATGGCCCATTACTATGACCGTGAACCTCATCTTTTCGGATTGTTGTCTGACCAAGCGTATATGATCGGTTCGCTGATCGATATCTATAACGTAACCGGCGATCGCTCGTACCTCGCTACCGCCAAGAAGCTCATAGCTATAAGCGAGAGAACGCTCCTCGATGAGGATGGCGTGTTTTTTGATAGGTCCTCGCAGAGCGACGAGCCCGAATTGGGTGCCCTTATCATAAGAAACAAGCCAATGGAGGGAAACACAGTAATGGCCCGGCATATGTACCGGTTGGCCTATATAGATGGGGTTGATAGGTATGAAAGAATGGCAGAAAAGGCGCTCGCCAACCTCGAACTCGGCCCCGCCGAACCCATCCCGGCGGTCGCACAGTACGGGCTTGCCGTCGATGAGGTACTGACGCAGCCGGTCATATTGACGGTCATCGGCACCAGGGATGAGCCTGGTGCAAGAGCACTTTTACGGGAGGCCTGGCAACAATACATCCCTGGTAAAGAGACAAAACTCCTTGATCCTATCGAAGATTATGAGATTATAGAAGGAAGCGGATTTCCAGCGGAGCGTCATCCGGTAATCTATCCCTGTATCGGCAGAATGTGCCTCCCTGCAGTCGAAACTGCAGGTGAGTTTAAGGCTGTTATCCAGGACCTCCCTGGTAGGCCAAAGTAACGCCTCCCACCCATTCCTTCTTGATAGATGGCGTGAAAGGTGGTAGCCTTTCAATAATTGTGCATGTAATAAGCAAAGGGCTCACTAATAATATTACCTTTTGTATTGAGGAAATATAGTCTGCCATGTTTGATGTTATAACAATAGGAAGCGCGAGTAGAGATATCTTCTTTATTACTGGTCGGGGGAAGATTATTCCTGACCCTTCAAGTATTGAGGGAAAATTAATCGCCTTCACACTGGGCGCAAAAGTATCGGTCGAGAACGCCTATATTACCGATGGTGGCGGTGCATGTAATGCTGCTACAGCATTCGCCCGCCTTGGCCTTGGAGTGGCCCCCTACATGAACGTCGGCCGGGATGAGATGGGTGAACAGATAATTCTCGAACTCATCCACGAGGGTGCAGATACCGAATTTATACAGATGGACGAAGAGCTGCTCACCGGAACATCGATGATACTCCTCCCAGTGGGTGCCGGCGATAGAACCATCCTTTTCTACTCCGGCGCAAACCGCAACTTACGAATTCACGACTGGCAAGAGATCAAGGATACCTCCTGGTTCTATATGGGACCGATCACTAGAGAGGCACCCGAGTTCCCCCACCAGGTCGTCGATTTCGCTGCACAAGAATCGATCAAGGTCGCCAACAATCCTGGTATGGGGCAGATCGAGCGTGGCTTCGAATACATGGCCCCGATCCTGGAAAAGCTCGATGTGTTAATAGTAAACCGAGCGGAGGGCACCGCCCTTTTGAGATCAAAAGACTCTACCATAAGCATTCCGGATAACCAACAGCTCGCAGCGGAGCTCATAAAAATGGGTCCTCGAATTGTGGTCGTAACCTGTGGACCCGAGGGAAGCTATGCAACCGAGGGAGGAGAAATCCACTTTCAGGAAGCGATTAGAACAGAGGTCGTGGATGTCACGGGTGCCGGCGATGCCTTTGGCTCAACCTTCGTCGCGGCCATAATTATGGGCCATGATATACGAACGGCTATGTTTATGGCAGCGATCAACTCAGCATCGGTGGTCAGCAAGCTCGGAGCCCAGGAGGGCCTCCTCCAGCTGGCTGAAATTAGAAGAAGAGCTACTGGCAGAGGTCCAAAGATCAGGGGCGGCAGGTAAGATAGCTACTGCTTATACGCATTCCCTTAGCCTGTTATATCCCCACCTTAAGAGTCTAGCACTGGGTTCTCAGCATCGCGCTGATGCGCATTAGGATACTGGCATTGTTCGATCTGCTTGCCTAGTACCTATCAGGTTGATCGCCCAGTTGTTGTCCCTCAATAGCGAGGCGGATGCCCTGAGAGACCGATCCTTCAAAACGCACGGCGCTACCAAGAAACTTAAAGGACCACCTGGGGTGCATAAAGGGTCGCCAGATGACCTGCTCGTCGCCCTTTCTAATATATATCGGCTCTGCATAATCCCGATGAAGAGCAGTAACAAGGCTATGCCTTCTGACCTCTGGCTCACAGTCGAAATGCCTGAGTATAAAACGGGAAGCCGTTTGACCAAAGGTTATAATTACCAGCGGTTTAATAACCTCTATCTCCCTTAGGAGAAACTTATCGCAGTTTAACACCTCATCTTTTGTAGGGGCCCGGTTCCCCGGGGGGAGGCACTTCACCACATCGGTAAGATAAAAATCGAGCTCCAGGCTGAGTGTCCTGTCCTCATGGGGGTGCCGTATCCTCTCCACCGTCCTTCTCACGAGATACGGCGCCGAGCTCCATGGACGACCATTATCGATGCTTCTCCTACCAGGTGCTTCACCGATGATCACCCACCTGCTGGCATAAGAACCATAACTTTCGAACTTTCTGCGTCTCCCCCTGTCATCAACAAGGTTAGCGCAGACGTCGCACGAAGCAATCTCGTGCCTTAACTCCTCAATCATAAACACCTGACTATCTACCGATATTTGCTGCTCAACACAGCGTATTTATGGACACCGACAAAGCCCGGGTGTCGCTTCATAACAATGATCGTACATTAATTCTGAACCCAAATTAATAGACAATGCAATAGTTTTTTATGAGCATCGTCGTTGAAAATGGTGGCACTGGACTAAGCGCTATTCAGAAAATCTTTCCAGAAGTAGCATAATAGTGCTTGACGTGCTTACCTACTGAAAAGGTAAAATTGAAGGATGTATAAATCGAGGAGGAGTTAGCATGAATCATAAGCAATGGGACGTAAAGGGGTGCCTCATTCCAATTGTTACACCATTTACCGATGATTATAAAGTTGATGAAGTAGGCCTTAGAGCCCTGATTGATTATATGATTGACGAGCAGTCTGCAGCAGCAATTATCCCATGTGGAACGACCGGTGAATCTCCTACCCTCTCACACCAGGAGCACCTCGATGTTATAAGGATAACTGTCGATGCGGTCGGCGGGAGAGTTCCGGTTATCGCCGGAACGGGCTCGAATTCGACCGAGGAAGCGGTCTATATGACACAAGCTGCTAAAGATCTGGGTGTTGATGGAACGCTTCAGGTCGGCCCATATTACAACAAGCCGAGCCAGGAAGGAATTATTCGGCACTTTGAAAAGGTTGCAGAGGCGACAGATCTGCCGATCATCATCTATAACATACCGGGTAGAACAGGAAGAAACATCGAGCCAGATACGGTCATTAAGCTCGCCGAGATAGACACCATAGTTGGCGTAAAGGATGCCTCAGGCGATATATTGCAGACTATGAAAATTCTTAAAGCCACGCTCCCCTATAATTTTCACGTGTATGCGGGCGAAGATGCGCTCACCTTCTCGCTCCTGTGTTTGGGCGGGCACGGTGCCGTAGCTGCCGTCGGCCACGTAATCGGTAAAGAAGTGGATCAGATGGTAAAGCTCGTGCACGAAGGAAGCATTGATGCCGCACGAAACATACACTACAAGACCCTGGATGTTGTAAATGCGCTCTTTATTGAGCCCAACCCAGTCCCGGTAAAGCAAGCCCTCGCCTGGATGGGTCTACCGGCCGGACCGGTAAGGTTGCCTCTCGTCGGTATGACAGAGAAGGGCAAAGATGTTCTGCGGAAACCGCTTCTTGAACTGGGAAAAATCAGCTAGAAAACTTATGTCGCTGACTCACCTATCACAAATACGGGAATATTCAAAGAAACTCTATAGGATGGAGGTTGGAATATGGCGCTCGAAATTGGGGAGCTTGCTCCTGATTTTACGCTACCGGATCAAGATGGTAACGATTTTCGATTCTCAGAGCTAAGAGGAAGAGATGTTCTGCTGATCTTCTACCTTCATGACTTCTCCCCTGTTTGAACAGCAGAATTCGGGCGTATCCATGATTATTTGCCGGAGATACGCACACTCGGTGCCCAGGTCGTGGGCATAAGCGCCGACAGCCGATGGTCACATAAGGCATTTGCCAAACAGGAAGGCCTTGATTTTCCCCTGCTCTCGGACTGGTTCGGAAACGTCGGCCGGCTCTTTGGTGTATGGAGCGAGGAGAAACAGCGGGAGATGCGCGTCGTCTATGTTATCGACGCGGCCGGTGTTATCGCCTATAAGCGGGGTTATCCAGATGATCAGCTGCCGGATATCGAAGAGGCGATGGATACTTTAAGAAGGCTCCAGGAGCGAGAAGAGAACCTGGCCGGTTAATAAGGAAACAGTGCAGTAGAGGCGGTATTCCCGCCTCTACTGTGTATCTGCTTATTTTTCTATATTATACGGCCACTGGGCAATACCACTGCTAAGGTTATAGACCTTGGTATACCCGCTCTCTGCCAAAACCTGAGCCGCCACCGGACTCCTGGAGCTGGTGGCGCAATAGACGAGAACTGGTTTTGTCTTATCGATCTCACCTATTCTTGAAATAAGCTGGTTCACTGGAATGAGCTTTGCCCCCGGAATATGGCCCTCGGCATACTCGTAGTCCTCCCGCACATCGATAATCTGGACAGTTTTGTCGCTATCGATGAGCTTCTTGGCCTGCGCGGCATCAACATCCTTGTAACCCGATGCCTGTGTCTGCTGAGGCTGTCCCTGTGATGACGATGGTGCTGATTGATCGTATTCGGATTGAACTGCTCCCTGGCCATTATTTGTTGCTTGATCCGACGAACAGCCTGCAACATAAAAAACCGATGCTGCAATAACAACTGCGATAAGTAATCTCCTAAAATTGACCAATTCTCAACCTCCTAAAAACTTGATTCTGGCACTTATATGCCATACCCGGTATAGGTAACTTATAGCTGCTTTATTATAGCACGGTGTGACCGTCCGGTCCCAATATTTTTAAGTTACTTGAATAGCATTACTGTTTGCGGTACAGTAACAAACAAATGGAAAATTTCACATTCGAAAGAAAGGATGTTAATTTGTGGACTCTAAAAGAATCCTTCCAATCGCATTAATCGGTGTAGCCGTGGTTGCCCTCGTCGTCTACGCGGCCTTTTTTGGCTCAGGAGAACAGCCGACACCCACAGCAAATCAGGCAGTGACGTCAAATCCGACAACCGCAGCCAGTCAGATG
>DASQQM010000101.1:0-17253 GCA_035643475.1 Anaerolineae bacterium
GATATAGCCGCATGGGCACTCTTCTGCACACTTCTTGCAACCTACGCAAGTATCCAGCGCAAACTTGAAGTGCTCGCCCTTTGGCAGCTTTTTAACTGCGTTATACGAGCAGAAATTGTAGCAATTTCCACAATCAAAGCACAAGCCGCAGCTGAGACACCTCTTCGCCTCTGCAATCGCCTGCTCCTCTGATAGTGTTGCAACAACCTCATTGAAATTACCCTTGCGCTCATCAATCGAGATATGAGACTTTGCCGTGCGCTCTGCTGGCTCGTAGTAGTTAATCGCCATGTCACTATAGCGAATAACCGGTGGTGGGAATTCCTTCGGTACTTCTTCGCCCTTTATATAGGCATCGATTGCTACCGCAGCTTTCCTACCAAGACCTATAGCTTCGGTCACTGTCCCGAGTTTGTTAGTTACATCGCCGCCTGCAAAGACGCCTTCTTCGCTTGTCTCGCCGTTGGCTCCAGCTGTTATCCAACCGTTCTCCTCAAGCCTCTCTAAGCCCGCGAATTCCGGACCCTGGCCGATAGCCGGGATAACGGTATCAGCTTCGATTACGAACTCAGAACCCTCGACCGGAACGGGTCTCCTACGACCGCTTGCATCCGGCTCACCAAGCTCCATCTTGATGCATTTGAGACCAGTGACCTTGTCGCCATCACGTACAACCTCTACTGGCGCGGCCAGATACTCAATATGAATGCCCTCTGCCTCTGTATCTTCGATTTCCTCGATATTTGCAGGCATTTCGTCCCTGGTCCTGCGGTATACGATCTGCGGGGTTGCGCCCATTCTCCAGGATACTCGTGCCGCATCAATCGCGCTGTTACCACCACCGATAACCAGAACTTTAGAGCCTACATCGACTTTCTCGCCAGAGTTTATCTTGTTAAGGAACTCAACTGCGTTCATTACGCCCGGGCCATCCTCCCCCGGTATGCCGAGGTTCCAGCCCTTATGAGCACCTATGCCAAGATATACAGCCTTGTATTCTTTCTTCAGGTCATCAATAGAGACATCAGTTCCAATCCTCGTGTTGTACTTTATTTCAACACCGAGCGCCTCTATCTTGCTGACTTCAGCATCAATGATATCGTCTGGTAACCTGTAGCTCGGAATACCATACCGTATCATACCGCCTGATTTACCAAATGCCTCAAAGATTGTTACCGGATAGCCTCTTCTTGCCAACTGGTATGCGCATGATAGACCAGCTGGGCCTGAACCTATAACAGCAACCTTCTCGGAGCGCACATCATCGGTCAGCTTCTCATGCTGCAGGTTGTTGTTTATGCCAAAATCCCCAAGGAATCTCTCGATCTGGTTAATCGATACAGCTTCATCCTTGCCTTTTCTATTACACTCACCCTCACAGAAATGTGGGCATACTCTTCCCAATACGGCTGGCAATGGGTTAGTATCGGCCAACTTCCTCCACGCCATCTCATAGGATTCCTCGTACGTCCTCCCGTATTCTTCGGTTTGTGCAATCGTCGTTAGGAATCCTCGTATTGCATTACTGCTCGGGCAGGTATGCTTGCAAGGCGGGGTTTTCTCGGCATAACGCGGCCTTAAATGCGAGCCTTCTTTGCCACGTTTGTAGCTAGCCGCGCCTATCTCCCTCTTCCTTATCTTAAGTACAACTGCCATCCTATCCTCCTTCGAATCCCAGGCGTCATCGCACGTCCATCTAAGGATGTTCCAATGAGCACCATATTATCCTTATATCGGTGTGCTTGCGCCTAAGCGATGTTTGAAATGGTTACTAGTTAGCAGCGCCCTCGACGCGTGGAAGCTCGATTGAGCTTCCACCAAAATAACCATAAACACACCGGCCGGAGTTAATGAGCAGCTTTATTGCATCCTTGCAGTCCTGTTTTGAAATCTGATCCCCATACTTTGCAGTCATCGCCTTTGTAAGATCGGTTGATTTGAGTTTCTTTTTGCCTGCATTCTCGGCAACGATCTCATACATATCGTCTGCCAATTGCTCAGTTGTAATTTCCCCAGCCATGGTAGTACCTCCTAGTACCTGTTATGTAGTGACCTTCTGTAGGTCGTTCCAGCATATCTGAAGTCGTCAATATGGTATTTCGTAAACTCGATACCGGTCAGATCGAAGAACTTTGGCCAGCCAATCCTGTTAATCCACTCGCCAAGACGCTCGTATGGCTTTGCATTCTTTGCGTATAGCTCAACAATGTTCCTCACCGCGTCTGTAACCTCAGGCCATCTTGGAGGATTGTTCGGGATATACGGGATGGCTAATTTTGTAAACATCGGCTCAGTTCTGGCATTGGATATTTTTCCGCCTACCCAGATCGATACACCGTCGTTGAGCGGATCAGCCAATGGCATTGCCGGGCAAACTGTGTAGCAGTTACCGCAGTACATGCATTTATCCTCATCAACCTTAACTGTTGTCCTGCCTTCGACTGAGGTTGGCCTGATCGCGTTGTTTGGGCATGATGCAACTGTTGTCGGAATCTCGCAGAGGTTCGGCAACGTCTCATTGTCAATCCTCGGTGGGGTTCTATGTACGCCGAGGATGGCGATATCTGACGCGTGAACTGCGCCGCACATGTTCAAGCAACACGCAACAGCAATTCTTAACTTATGCGGTAGCTTCATCGAGCCGAAGTACTCAAACAGCTCATCCATTACAACCTTAACTAAGCCCGAAGCATCAGTTGCTGATGAATGGCAGTGTACCCAACCCTGGGTATGGACTACATTAGAGATCGCATTATTGGTTCCACCTACCGGCACACCGTTGTCGCCGAGCTCTTTTATTAAGGGTTCAATATTGTCTTTGTTGCCCAGCAGGAACTCTACATTATTCCTACTTGTAAATCTGAAATACCCCTCTGAGTACTTATCCGCCAGATCTGTCACCATTCTAATAAAGTTGGTACTAATGAGCCTTGGTGAAGCTGCTCTTACTGTATATATAGAGCCTGTCTCCCCATAGTGTACCAGTACGCCCGGTTTTAGCGTTTCGTGGTATTTCCACTTGCCATAGTTCTCTTTGATGATGGGATGCAAGAACTTCTCGTAATGCGGTGGGCCTATATCAGTTCTTCTTTGCGTTTCCGTAGCCATTAAGATTTACCTCCTGTCACAATCTCATCTCATACAGGGACAACCCAAGCTTCTGCCTTATTGGGGCCCACATTCACCTCAGGCCGCCCTGCTCACTATTATCCTAGTTCTCGCCTTCTTCGAAATACTCCTCGTAGAAGATGTACGGATTGTCTCTCGGCTGCTTGACCATCTGCGGTATCGGATCAAGACCTACCCCTTCGAGGAAGGTCGCGAGGCCTACACGCTCAATGAACTCACCGATTCTCTCTCTGTTTGTTCCGTACTCATCCCAGAACTCCCAGATTCTCTCAATAAGATCGTGCATTTCTTCGAAGTCCTCTTCGGTCTCCAGCTTCATAAATGGAATCATGACTGAACCGAACAGTGCACCCTCAACAATTGGTGCCTTTGCTCCTAGCGTAATTGCTGCGCCGCGCTCTTTACCTGGACTTAGCGCCTTCGGCATTACATTGATGCAGTGCATGCATTTTACACATTCGCTATTATCAATCTTGATCTCTTTTCCCTCAAGGCTTATGCAGCCAGTCGGGCATTTCTCTACTACAAACTCCTGAATGTTCAGGCCTGAGTCAACATACTCTGCGACTGCTGCCTGGTCTACCTGGATATCATCCTTCCAGATACCGATAATGCCCATATCTGACCTTGCGATTGCGGCAGTGCAATCATTCGGGCACCCAGACATTTTGATCTTGTACTTGTAGTTGAACATTGGCCTATGGAGCTCATCCTGATAGTTATGTGTTAGATTGTATGTGAGCGCCAGCGTATCATAGCACGCATTCTCACAGCGAGCCGGCCCTACGCAGCAGCTCGGTGTCCTGAGGTCAGAACCAGAACCCCCAAGGTCCCAGCCCTTTTCCGTTAACGCTCTAAACGTTGGCTCCAATTCATCTGTGACCGTTCCCAGTAACACCATGTCACCGGTTGAGCCGTGCATGTTGGTGAGACCTGAGCCGTGCTCATCCCAAATGTCTACAATCTCACGCATCGCCTCTGACGTGTAGAACCATCCGGATGGCTGGTTCACTCTGACGGTATGGAAGTGTGATACGCCCGGAAATTCCTCAGGCAGAGCGGAATACCTTCCGATAACACCTCCACCATACCCCATAACGCCTACTAAGCCGCCGTGTTTCCAATACCCTCTTTTGTCACGGTACGACTTTTCGAGCTGACCTAGCAAATCTTTGACCATCGCTGATTTGCCCGCCATGCTTTTTAAATCTTTAACAAAGCTTGGCCATGGTCCCTTTTCCAACTCATCTAAGAGTGGAGTTTTTAGGTCGTCTGACATGTCTTAGCCTCCTTTTCTTTGTTACAGCAAATTGCTTGCTGGTTACCCATAACCTTATCTAGCCTTACAGTTTATATGGTAGCTAACTCTGCTTCAATTATTTCATCTAACTCTGTAGCCTCTGGTTTGCCTTTCTTTACGTACTCACTATCTGCCATTTCACATTATCCCTCCAAAGCCCAAGGGGTTATGTGCCTCACAACCCAGGAATCACCAATCTTATCCCTTGTTGGGCTAAAGAATATACTGCCTGCATGCATCAACTTGCCAAACGGGGAATAGCTTAGTAATAGCGTTACCAAGCTGAAATGGGTTATAAAGATTAATAAATAAAACAGTGGTAACAAGAAAATAAAGCCCGCATAAGCTTCGAAGGTTGTGATCCAACTAAGTGACGCAGGAGCTGGTGTAAAAAAGAATCTGAAGTGGTTTATCAAGACAAGTGCCAGGCCTAGATACATAGCATACCCGTCTAGCCAAATAATCCTATTACTATAAAAAAGGCTTTTAAAGAAACCTCCCTCTTGAACCGTCCTGTAGGCTACATCAGCCGATGTTACCGGTCCCGGCGTAAGTGGGATCTTCCATGGGGAAGGCGCGGTGGCGTATTTCCATATCCTAATGAGAAATCCATATAGGAATATACCAATCGCCACATAAGCAAAAAGAGTGTAGAACAACGATAAACCACTCATATCTCTTCCCTTTTTTACTGGTGAACTTTTAGCTCTTCGGACCGCGTTAAATAAAGGAAACGCCTTTAGCCGATAACCGGACGTTGTGCCCACCTGCATTTCTGCTGGCTGATATCTAAAACCTAACTCGTCCGGGTATACAAACCTAACCCTTTATCAGAGGATGATTCATACTCTGCTAAAGGCGACCCTTATTAAACTTATAAGACAATAGATTAATTAATACCTTAACAGAGACCGACCTTAGTGAAGCCATGTCAGGTCGGTCTTCTGCATTCCTTCTATAACAGAAGCAATGATCTGTCTGCTTATACGCAGCCAGTCGGCTTCGGGAGCCCGGCGATCTTGCAAGCCTGCAATGCAGGGCCGGCCGGATACAGCTGATAGAGATAAGCGTTGTTTCCCTTCTCGGGACCAAACATCTTTTTCATCTCTTTGATCAGGATTTTGATCATGGGGGCAATCTTGTATTCTTGGTAGTAGTCCCTGAGGAAGTTAACAACCTCCCAGTGAGCTTCCGTCATTTCGACGCCCTCTTGCTGCGCGATATAATCGGCTACCTCTTTACTCCATTCGTCCAAGTTTACTAAGTAGCCATCATCGTCAGTCTCGTACACCTTCCCATTAAACTCGAAACTCATGTCTATACCTCCTTACAAGTATTGGTTGTTGCTTGATTAAGAGCGGCTCCTACCTCGCCTTTTGAGGAAAAGAGTATGTACCAAATGTTACGATGAGCTTAACAATTACTCTACCTTTTGTCAAGTGAATAGCAAATAAATTTTCAAGTATTTGTCTGCTAAGAGAGGATTACCTACACCCAGTAACCAGAAACCTACATTAATATATATAAGCACCCAGCGGCATATCATAATGTAACGATCGATCACAATACACAGTTATCTGCCAGGGTTTAAGTGTGTGCCATTATGTCTCGCAGAGCACTCGGTCAAGCAACAGGATTTACTGCCTGTTTTAGATTAAAGCTCTTCCACTTAACAAACGATACAAATCTTTCCGCCCACTTCGGGGTGCCAAGGCTATGTAGATGAGCATACGAGGCCAGGGTATTCTTATAGATAATGCCATCGTGCTTACCATCAACGCCTTTCCCACGCAGTAGATCGTAGGCAAACTCCACTTTACCGAGGTTGACAACCTCCGAGTAATGAAACTCATGACCCCTTACCTCGATACCAGCACCGAACCAATCGCTGCTGTCCGTCGTCTGTAGTTTTATATAGCCGTGCCCTTTTGGCTTCTCATGCATCACGATATCACACGGTATCCCACCAACCATTTCTCTTCGTACACCGTTCCACGATATGCTTCTTGACAGGTACATCAAGCCACCGCATTCAGCATAAACAGGCATCCCCAGCTCAATAGCCTCCCGGATTTTTTCGCTGAGCACCCTGTTGGCCTCTAACTCGTCCATAAAGACTTCTGGGAAGCCGCCCCCTATATACAACCCATCTACCTGCGGAAGGTCACCGTCTCTTAGAGGGCTGAATGGCACCAGATCCGCCCCCGCCCTATGTAATGCCTCGATATTTTCAGGATAATAAAATGTAAATGCTTGATCCTGCGCTATTCCTATTCGTACAGAAGATGGTGGAATCTCGGACCGCCCTGTCTCCAGATACGGGAGCGAAGGACTTGTTTTCGCAATCTCTATGACCTGTTCCAGATCGACATATCTGCCCACAATGTCACCGATGGATCCGATTAGTGAAGTCGCTTTCAAGTCCTCTTTGGCCGGTTTTAGTCCGAGGTGTCTTTGGATGATCCCGATCTCAGGAAGCCGTGGTATAGCCCCCACTACTTTGATATTGCAATAGCGATCAATAGCCGCCCTTAGCTTGGCTTCATGACGCGGACCCGACACCTTGTTCAGTATTACACCCGCGATAGCAATATCGGGCTCGAAATTTTGGAAGCCCAATATAAGCGGGGCTATGCTTCGCGTCATATTGCTCGTATCGATGACTAAAATGACCGGGGCCTTTAGCAGCCTGGCGATATCTGCCGTGCTTCCTTTTCCATCAACCTCCATACCGTCGTAGAGCCCCATATTACCCTCGATTATAGCGACGTCAGCACCCTCACTTGCACTTTGTAGAGACTCCCGTATCTTCTCTTCTCCCATCATGTATAGATCAAGATTCCGACAATCTCTTCCGGTAGCGGCAGTCAACCACATAGGATCGATAAAGTCGGGACCCTTTTTAAAGGGTTGGACGTGAAGTCCGGTCCTCGATAGAGCCGCACAGAGCCCTATGCTTATGGTAGTCTTTCCTGAACTTCTATGAGGGGCAGAAATTATAACTCGTGGGAACTGCAAAAAATCCTCCAAAAATCGGTATTTTAATGATCATAACAGCGATGATTCTCTTATACTTATTTTTACACAGATGTCGTTCAATAGTCCAGGGTGGTAATACGTTGAGGGGAATAATCGGTGCATACTATCAACACTGAAGTAGAGAGCAATCGTGTCACGAAGATGAACTTTAAAATGGTTACTTTTATGGCAATCAGCCATATAGTAAATGACTCATACATGAACTTCTTCCAGCCACTTCTCCCGTTAATTATCCCAGCTCTTGGCCTAAGCGCCACTGCGGTTGGCGCTATGACAGCCCTATTCTCTATAACATCCTCTCTCTCACAGTTGATAATCGGCCACTTCACCGACCGGATGGGGACTCGTTCCTTTATTTTTTGGGGTCCGCTGCTGGCAGCGATCTCTATGTCGAGCATTGGGCTCGTTAACGATTACGCATTACTCACGGTGGTGATATCGCTGGCTGGAATTGGTATAGCCGCCTTTCACCCACCAGCATCAGCGCTGGTCGGCTCAATCAGTGCAGAAAAAAGCGGCAGGGCGATGTCATTATTCTCCCTTGGGGGAAATATCGGTTTTGCATTAATGCCCTTGCTGGTGGTGCCGCTGGCGTGGAAGTTCGGCCTATCCGTAACGCCGGTGCTCGCCACTCCCGGTTTGGTTGCAGCTGTTTTACTGTACAAGCACGCACCAGCCATAGGCCCCAGCCATCAACTGGCAGCCCCATCTTTTATCAAGGTAGTGCGAGACCGGCTTGCCCCATTCCTGTGCCTGCTCGGAACTGTTGCCTTCCGATCGCTCTCGTTCTTTAGCCTAGTGACATTTCTGCCGATACTTCTCCACCAGCGCGGCTTCTCACCCGTTATTAGCGGGACGATCCTTTCAGTGCTTGCCTTTTCAGGTGCACTGGGCGGTTTAATAGGCGGGTTCATATCGGATAGCTGGGGGCGAAAACCCGTTATAATCTCCTCTCTGGCCCTCGCCGTTCCATTTCTTAACCTCTCTCTAAAATCAGGCGATGGCATGATGGTCGTCTGGCTGGGGCTATCCGGAGCATCCCTTCTCGCCTCATTTTCAGTGGCGGTAGTTGCCGCCCAGGAGATCTTTCCGGATAATAAAGCAACAGCCTCAAGTCTGGCCCTGGGGTTTGGTCTGGGATTGGGTGGTCTTGGCGTAGGCCTTATCGGCCTTTTAGTAGATGCAATCGGTCTCGAACGCGCCATCTCCATGATTAGCTTCATGCCGCTAATTGCGGCTGCCTTTGCCCTTGGACTACCCGGGCGGCGGAGTGAGCCTGAAACCATACGGGTGGTGGATTATGTCGACCCTAACGGTTAAATATTACATTGAAGTTCCGGTCGCCTCACTGGATAACAACAGGGGTGATATCGACCGGATAAATAAAGGATTAATGGATAGGTACGGGGCGGAAGAGGTACGCTGGTCGCTGGATTGTATAATTACCGCTGCCAATGTGCTGCGGCAATCCGGCGGTCGCATCACGGTTACCGGTAGTGCCGATGGAGGGTATCTAAATGTAATTTCTGTTGAACCCGGTGATACTAACGGCTCCCATTTCGGTGTCGCTATAGACTTAGGGACCACCATTGTCGCCGCCGAGCTAATCGACCTCAACACCGGTGGGCGGTTGGCTGCTGAAGGCGAGGTTAATGACCAGGTTAGATATGGTGAGGACCTGCTTACCCGCCTGCACTTTGCCGGAAAAGGCGGTACCGATACGCTGCGAAGGGCACTTATCGGCACGGTGAACAGGTTAATTGCAAAAGTATGCACTACCTCTGGGATCGCTTCAAGTCAGATATCTGCCATCTGCACCGCCGGCAACACTTCTATGACCCACCTGCTTCTCGGTCTCGACCCATCCCCCATGCGCCGTGAACCATACATACCGGTCCTAAACCATGTCCCCAGGCTCTCCGCGAGAGAACTCGGCCTCAGTGCTCTCCCTGACGCGGTAATCTACGTCTTCCCGAGTGCGGGTAGCTTTCTGGGAGGGGATCTTATAGCTGGGGCGCTCGCGTCGGGAATTGCCGAACAGAGAGAGATTTCGCTACTGCTCGATATTGGCACCAACGGCGAGATGATACTAGGCAACGATGAATGGCTTCTGGCGGGGGCAGGCGCCGCAGGCCCGGCCCTTGAAGGAGGAGTTGCCGAGTGTGCACGGCGCGCCGAGCCAGGCGCCATCGACCGGGTCATTATTGATCCCGTTACGCTTGAGCCATCCTGTAGCGTTATAGGGGATGTACCGCCGCGTGGACTTTGTGGATCGGGGCTCATCGATGTGATGGCCCAGCTCTTCGTGAACGGCCTGCTTGATCCCACAGGACGCTTTATTACTGATAAAAAGATCGATCGGTGGCGTGTGATAAATGGGAGGATGGCCTATATACTAGCCGAGGCTAGTGGTGCCGATAGTATACCCGTTACCTATATTACCGAGAAAGATATACAAAACGTATTGCGTACTAAAGCTGCAATGGTAGCGGCGCTTACTATTTTGCTTGACAGCGTGGGTCTTTCAATCGGCGATATCCAGCGGGTCTACACCGCTGGATCTTTCGGTGTGCACTTAGCAGTAGATTCAGCAACCGCCATCGGCCTCTATCCAAGAATTCCCGCGGATCGCTTCATTCCTCTTGGTAACGGCTCGTTGAGCGGCGCCCGGGAGGTTCTCCTTGATGCCCGAAAAATAGATAAAGCCCGCCAAATAACCGATACCGTTACATACCTGGAACTTAATGTGCACCCTAGGTTTATGGAGATATTCAGGTCGGCTAAGTATATGTAGGTGGGAATCAAGTTCCTGGTTTTTTAAAGGGTGTTGAGGACTCAACACCCTTTTTCAGATCACTGCGATCAATTAATCAAACACCGGCTCTTTTTCAGGCAATAGTTGTGCTTGCTCAGCCAGGATCTCAAGCTCAGCTTCTTCTCCTGCTAGTCGCTCTGAGTGGCTCTTACGAAGCGCAATTTCCTTCATGAAGAACATGAGGACAAAGCCCGCTACTAGCATGAGTTGAGAGTAGATACATCCCAAATGCTGCTACCGCCAGGCCAATAATACCCACGGCCTTATATTTGCCGACCCGAGACATTATCTGTCCAGTAATCGTACTAGCAACAACTGACGACAGCATCATAGGTAAGAGCAACAAGCCTGAATTCGTAGCGGTCTTTCCTAAAACCCCTTGTATAAGGACAGGGATGTAGGCGATTGTTCCAAACATGCCCACTCCGGTAACGAATAGAATCGCAACGGATACGCTAAAGATACTATTCTTAAATAGGCTAAGCGCAATTATAGGCTCTTCTGCCCTACTCTCAGTAAAGAGGAACGCAACAAGCACTACGGCAGAGAGTGCGAACAGCCCTAAAATCTCCCGCGAATCCCATGGATATGTAGAGCCTCCCCAAACCAGGGCAAGCAACAGCGGTATAACACTAGCGAGAAGCGTTGCAGAGCCCCACCAATCGATCTTGCGTCCTTTATGCCCGGCGATTACTGGTATTACCTTTGCTAGAACTATGACCGCCAGTATACCGAGTGGAATGTTTATGTAAAAGTTCCACCGCCAGCTCATATTGTCGGTGATGTAGCCACCCACGAGTGGCCCAACTATGCTGGCGATACCGAATACGGCGCCCATGGCTCCGCCCCACTTGCCTCGCTCGGAAGGCGGGAAGATATCACCAATGATGGCAATTGCATTGGCCATCATCGCACCGCCGCCAATACCCTGGAGCCCACGGAAGACGATAAACTCGCTACTTCACTCAACTTACTACCTGGATTACTGTAAATAGGTCTATTCATTGGGCAAATTTCGGCCTGGCTACCTAATCTTCTTTAACGCGATTTAAAATTTGCTCGAATGTCTGGGCCTTATTAGTAAGATGCTCTACTACACGGCTAAGCTCTTCTGCCTTTACCATTAAAAGGCCCACGCTATTCGGAGCCGTAAAGAAAAGTAGCTTACCGCTAGGTTTGATACCTAGAGCACGCCTGGCTTCAGCCGGGATTGCGACCTGTCCCCGCTCGCCAACAGTGGCGGCGCCCAAAAAAGATTTTTCGTGCATTATCTTTCCCCTTTACATGAATTTACATGTATAACATGCAACTTAGCATGTACAGGGTGCTTCGGTCAATAAAATAAACGAGCATGCCATCCGCCCGAGCCCATATAGCCAAAGCACAAGGTGACGATGTATCATCGAAATTGGGTATCGAAATGCTAAGCAACCATCAAACCATGGGAGGTTTGAACGATGTACGATATTGTCGCGCGGGTAGCAGAGGCGAAGATCCGCGAAGCTATGGAAAACGGTGATAAAAAGGTAAATGCTCGAATTCACAGGGTATTGCAATTAAGTATGCCCCTGTAATAATCAGCACATATGTTATACAACTGGCTAAGTCAAAATTTCATAGGAGGCATAGTGGGTGCCAGCGGAAAGACGAACGTCTACGTAATAAAGATCTACTGCACACAGTGCAATACCTTCCTTTATAAATACAAAAAGAGATCGAACGGTGCTTTAGTCAAGTGCCACCCCGACAGGATCATAGACGATTACACTAAGGGTGATATGAGATGCCCTAACTGCGGGCAGGAATTCGCCCGGCGCAAGATTATGAAAAACAAGCTCGTCCAAAAGATCATCCGCGGGCGGGTCTTTGTTAAGGGCCACCTTAAAAGATAATCCATATCCACCCTGCGCTCGCAGAAGTCCACTCTACCCTGGTTTCTCCAGGATTGCTTTTGGGTAACGAAAGCCTAGATTTCTTAAGGGATATCAATCTAAAGACCGCTACAGGTAGTTTGCTGATGTACTAAAGGGATGGCTTAGAAGTTGATGAGGATGAGGTGGCATGATGAGTGGCGTTAACGATGACAAGAAGGTATCGCGCGGTTGGCCGCATTCGCTTTGGATAGATACCACTCCTGATACTGGCTTTCCGACCTTAGAGCAAAACTTAGAGGTGGATACGGTAATTATAGGCGGAGGCATTACGGGGATCACAACCGCAGTGCTCCTAAGAGAAGCTGGCCAGAGAGTAGCCCTTATCGAAATGCGCAGGATAGCCAAGAGCGTAACGGGACATACCACCGCTAAAGTTACGTCTCTACATGGACTCAAGCATCAAGGGCTTTTAAGAAACTTCTCGGAGGAAAGGGCACGCATCTATGCCGGTGCCAATCAAGCAGCAGTGGAGAGAATCGCCTCTATTATAAGCCAGCGAAACATAGATTGTGACTTCAAGCGCACCTCAGCATATACCTACACGGAATCTGCAGACGGCATAAGAGACATCGAAAGGGAAGTTGAGGCGGCGCAAAAATTGGGTCTTGCTGTATCCTTTACTGAGGATATACCCTTGCCATTTGAGGTTAAAGGTGCCATTCGGCTGGATAACCAGGCCCAGTTTCATCCCCGAAAATACTTACTCGCTTTAGCAAACAGCATCCAGGGCGATGACAGCCATATCTTTGAAAACACCAGGGCATTTAATGTGGAGGATGGCAATCCGTGCGTAGTGACTACAGATAGGGGTGAAATAAAAGCTAAAAATGTAGTTCTTGCAACCGCTTTTCCCATTAAAGACACAGGGCATTTTTATACAAAGCTGTACCCTTACTACTTTTATTTAACCGGTATGTATATCGAGGGCGATGTGCCAGAGGGCATATACTATAGCGATGATGGTGACTCTCGATCGATACGTAATCATCCCACCGAAGATGGGCCTCTCCTTATAATTGGCGGAGGCCATCATAAAAGTGGCCAAGGAGGAGACACGTTTAAGCATTACCAGGCAGTTGAGGATTATGCCAGAGAGCGATTTGACATAAAATCGATACGTTATTACTGGTCGACAGAGGACTACCGCACCCCCGATAAAGTTCCCTATATCGGCAAAGCACCGAATACTAGCCATACGTACATGGCTTCGGGATTTGCTGGCTGGGGTATGACAAATAGTATGGTAGCAGCGATGATTATCTCCGACGAGATACTGGACAAGAGTAACCCCTGGGTCTCTTTCTTTGATCCGTCCAGGCACGATATTGCGCAATACGGCAGAACGTACTTGGCCGAGGGTGCAAACATCGCCGAGCAATACGGAAAAGAGTATCTTTTACGCCCGGAGAGGATGAATCCGGCTGACCTGCCTAATGGGGAAGGCAAAATCATTATAGCTGATGATAAAAAGGTCGCCGCTTATAAGGATGAAGATGGTAACCTTTACACCCTTTCGACTAAATGTGTGCACATGGGCTGTCAAGTAAGCTGGAATGGAGCCGAAAAGACCTGGGATTGTCCCTGCCATGGTTCTCGCTACAACTATAACGGCGAGCTAATCCATGGTCCGGCGCTAGCAAATCTGCCAGAAGAAACCATAGAGTAGGATCTTGCTAATCTTCGAACCTGGGGAGAGTTAAGCATTGAGCACCCTTAGAACTACAACCGCTACATCATCACCGAGTTTGCCAGCAGCCCAATCTAAACAGAAAGACCCTATGCTTTGCGCTATTGTCTTTGCGCCTTTTCCCATCAAATCCCGCACCAAATCCATGAGACGCTCATCCCCTAAAAACTCACCGGCTTTTGAGCGTGCCTCTGTTAGGCCATCGGTATACAGTAGTAATATATCTCCTGGCTCTAATTTGACCTCTCTATTCTCATATTTAGCATTCTCCAACATACCAACCGCCATTCCACTATCGTAGAGCTCTTCTACCGTCTTACTGGAAGCACGGGCCAGTATCGGGTAAGGGTGTCCAGCATTGCTATAAACAATGGTTTTGCTAACCGGATTCCATACCCCGTACCATATGGTTATAAAATTACCGAGCGTGATCTGCGGGAACAAAGCTTTATTACTTCTTTCCAAAACTTTTGCCGGTTCAGGATTCTCAAGCGCAAAGCTACGAAGTGAAAAACGGGCAAGGGCAGTACGGGCAGCCGCCTCTATCCCACGCCCACTTATATCTCCAACCACTAAACCACATTCTCCACTAAGAAGGGGTATAAAGTCATAGAAATCTCCTCCTACCAATAATCCCTCGGTTGAAGAGAAATAAAAAGTTGCGGCTTCCAATCCCTCAATCTCCGGTACTTCATGTGGTAGTATTGCTGTCTGAAGTATATCGACCTCATTCTTAAGTGTGGTGCGGTAGTCGACTAAGTTTTTTCGCATCTCCTCCATGGTATCGCTTAATATCCCGACTTCCACGCCTTGTTGATACGGCACTTCTTCATCCCAACTTCCTGCACTTAATCGTTTTGCCTGCCTAACCAAATTGTAAATTGGTTGAGAGATATTCCTCCCGGCAATCCAGAATACTAGTGGGCCCAAAACTAAAAATAAAAAGGCTATTAATAGCCTTCTATTCAAATTGCGTTGCTCGCTCACCGCTCTTGAGAGCATAGCTACAATAGATGACTCAATATCTTCTCTGAAATCAAATAATTCACCTATCGTCTCATCCGCTATTCTATCAAACTCTAATAAAAGAGCCTGGGCATCAGGATTTTGCACTGGATCTTGAATAGAGAAAATTTGCGTGCTCAAATTACCAACGCTTTCGGTACGGTCTTCAATAGTACTTACTAGCTCTTTGTCAGTCTTAGGAATAACTTCAGCCAGGCCCTTGATGTCCCTTTCTAGCCGGTCTCTAGCTTTCTCAAAATTAGCAAATTCCTGTCTGTTGCCAGTTGCTAAATATCTATGGACAAATATTTCCACGTCGCTAAAATCATCAGCTAACCTATCAACTCGAAGTTCAAGCTCTATCGCTTGGAATATTTGTGCGTTAAGATTTTCGACCCTCGAAATTGAAGAATAAGCAAAAATCCCACTAATTAGTGGGATTATTAACAACGCAAGGAAAGAGATTACCAATTTTGCGCTAAGGGAAAGCTTCATTCTGCTATACATGGATACCGATAGTTTCCGCAGGCTCATAGCTGATCCCTTCGCATTCAACCACGACCGAGGGTAGCTCTATCATGTTGTTACCCTTTATTAGAAAATCTATGCTGCTCTATTGACACCAATGTAGCGCCGTAGCCAAGTAAGAGGTTTTACGTTTATGCAAAGTTTGCATAACGAATTGAGAGTACAAGATGGTTTCACAGCGCTGTTCACAATCTTCCATCTCTATTTTCAGGATGTGCATTTATTCGAATTCTCGGAGGAGTTGTGTTCGCCTGTTAGGTAAGAGGTTAGCTTATGCAGCTAGGCACCGCAGTTTGCTAAATTGGCGGAGTTTCTCTTAGGGTTGTGAAAAACGCAACGACCGCGAAATATTCAGCTTTCGGATCGGATGACGTTACGGCTTTAATGGGCTTTAACAACAAGTACTGGGCACGGAGCGTTCCCGATAACTTTTTCCGTGACACTGCCCATCAGAAGGCGCTTTATACCCGTTCGACCATGGCTCCCCATGCAGATAATATCCGACTCAAGTTCCTCAGCTAAACTTACAATTTTATCGTGAGGCTCTCCTTCTCTTACAAATGCCTCAACGTCTATTTTTGCCGATTTCACCATTTTCTTTATCTTTTCAATGCTGTCCCAAGCATTTCTAATCATCTCATCAACTGCATCCGGCGAATGAATGAAGAATTCATCGGTAACGTCAACAACAGAAACTAGTTTTAGCTTCCCCCCACATGACTGAGCTATGCTTATAGCTCGCTTTGCGGCTATTTCACTGTAATGTGAACCATCAATAGCAAGAAGGATATTATCCCACTTAATAATACTATCGCTCGGCATAACCAGTACGTCGATCGGACTATATCCTATAACCCTTGCCGTAACGCTACCAACCAAAGCTCTCTCAAGATCAGTAAGGCTTCTTCTGGCCATAACTATTAAGTCGCAATTTCTCGATTCAGCAACATTAATGATGGCCCTGTGGATGCTGCCTTCAGAGAGAACCGTTTCAACCTGCACGCCTTCCCCTTCGGCAATTTTTTCGGCGCTGGACAGGATATCCTTTCCCAGTTCCTTAAAAATCCCTTTTATATTCTTAACTAGGCCTAGCTCAGCCTCTCTCTCGTAAGGGGGTAGGACAGTTACAACAGTTAATGATGTCGCCCTGCAGCCTACTTCTTTCGAGTATTCGATGACCTGACTAAGCGCACCCTTGCTAAAATCTGAACCGTCAAAGGCAACGAGAATATTTCCATCCCTACTTATGGTAAATTGATTATCCATGATCTATAGCTTCCTTATATCTACTCTCCTACTATTGATAAGTGGTTAAGATTTCTTAAATATAAAGCTGATGCCAAAGCCTACAGCCAATGCAATAACTATAGATATGATACCATATAAAGCTCCATTTTTACTTGCTACATCTGCAATAGCTTTTACAAAGCCAGACTGCTTAACCGATATGCTCGTCTCTGACATGTCAACAATTTTTCCACCTCTAACCTCGTATACCGTTGCTATATACCGTCCAGGGGGAGCTTGATAAGGCCAATCAATCTTGATACTGTAACGCTTCATGTTTCCCTTTGGGATCGCTGTGATCCTTTGAGAAGGAATACTATATAATCCTGATGCTTCTTTAAGTTTCACAAGCTCATTAAACCACTTGGTTTTCTCATTATCACTTTTGGTGGGAACTATTTTTATGTGTCTGTTTAAGGCAGGGTAGCCAATGATATACTTATCCATCTCCTCCTGGTTCAATATAGCTTTTAAATCCTTCGTACTGTAAAGGATATATAAATTAGGTACATGTTCAAACTCTAGTGTC
>DASQQM010000102.1:0-2279 GCA_035643475.1 Anaerolineae bacterium
TGCTAGTGGAAGCGTAATGACCGAGGTGCTGGTCAGGGACGAAGATGATCTCATCGGCATCGATCGATTCCACTATTTTTACCGCGTTCGCCGAAGTGCAACAGTAATCGCTCTCCGCCTTCACATCGGCACTGGAGTTAACGTAACACACAACTGGTGCACCGGGATGTTGCGCCTTGCGCTCCTGCAGCTTTTCCGCGGTAACCATATCGGCCATTGGGCATCCCGCGTGAATATCCGGCAAGAGGACAGTCTTCTCAGGGGAGAGAATTGCGGCCGTCTCCGCCATAAAATGAACCCCGCAAAAGACGATAACATCGGCATCCGTCTTTGCCGCCTGCTGACTTAAGCGAAGAGAATCGCCAACAAAATCGGCGATATCTTGAACCTCGCCCACCTGGTAATTATGGGCAAGAATTATTGCGTTTCGTTCTTCTTTTAGTTTACGTATCTCGTTTACTAAATTATCACTACAGCTCATATCATTATAGCTCACGTCAAAAAACACCTCGTTACTGCAAATTATAACGCCATCAGGACAAACTGCCAATTTTTTCGATCGATTGCCCGGATGTTGCTTCCCGGCGCAGATGGACCGCACTGCCATCGGGAAATTTTAAATCCGGTGCAATTTCAAGGAGCGGAACCAGCACGAAGGCTCTCTTATGCATCTCTGGGTGGGGGATGATGAGGTCTCTCTCATTAACCGCCACATCCCCATACAGGAGGATATCGACATCGATCGTTCTTGGGCCCCAGCGAACTTCCCTTCTCCTCTTTAGTTTCGCCTCGACCGTGTGAGCCAATCCGAGGAGGTCCCGGGGCGAAAGATCGGTGCTGATCTCGATCACCAAGTTGTAGTAGTTCTCCTGAGGTACACCACCAACTGGCTCGGTCTCATAGACCGAGGATACCCTTTTGATCCTCACGCCGTCGGTATCGCCGATGATGCGCACTGCCTCTCGCAGCTGATCCATGCGGTCCCCAAGGTTTGAGCCCAGGCTCAAATATGCCTTCACCATATATTACGCATCACCGGTACCTCTGCCCATGATAGCGTCGGTCACTCGAGAGGCCCTCGCGGCTTCTTTTACATCATGCACCCTGACAATGTGCACACCCTGGGCTATGCCATAGACAACCGTTGCGAGAGTTCCTTCGATCCTCTCCTCAACCGGCAGATCAAGTATCGCTCCGATAAATGCTTTCCTCGATGTGCCGAGAACCACCGGGTACCCAAGACTTTTAAACTCCGAAAGCCTCCTCATTAGTTCCAGGTTATGCCCCCGGTTTTTTCCAAAACCGATTCCAGGATCTACCAGTATCTTTTCTTCAGGCAGACCGGCTCCAACAACCTTTTCAGCCTGTCTACCAAGCCAATCGGTTACCTCAGCAACAACATCGACGTAGGAGGGATTCAGCTGCATATCTCTGGGCGTGCCCTGCATGTGCATGATTACAACGGGCACCCCCTTCTCAACCGCAAGCTCGATCATCCCATCGCTTCGCAGGCCGCTGATATCATTTATGATTGATGCTCCGGCATCGAGCGCCCTTCGTGCGACCTCGGGCTTGTATGTATCTATCGATATAGGGACATCCAGCTCGCTGGCTAGCTCCTCGATAACTGGAACGACCCGGCGTATCTCCTCCTCTAATGTCACGGGCTCAGCCCCTGGGCGGGTTGACTCCCCACCTACATCTAGTATATCGGCCCCATCCGATATCATCTGCCTAGCCCGTTCAACTGCCGTAGCGTAGCCAAAATACCTTCCGCCATCAGAGAACGAATCAGGAGTGATGTTTAACACACCCATGATATGGGTCCTAGCCGAAAGATCAAGCGTAAAGCGCCCTGCCATTACAACAGGTGGCCTCTTAACGTAATTATAAAGCGCCTTCCTGATATTTTCTGCAAGCTTTGGTAGGTCGAAGGGCTGCAAGGAGAGCTTCTGGCACAGCTCGTCAAATTGACGGAGCGTGCCCATCAATATCATGTCCACCTTCCTTGAATCCAGCTTATAAAGCTCCCATGGCGCCGCAGCCTCGCCCCCCCTTGAAAGCATCTCTTGCTTGATAATATTCGCGGCGCGACCATCAACACCAGCTATTTTAACAAGCCGATGGACTGCCTTTGGCGACATTATGTCGATGCCCTTTGCGGACACCTTTAATTCCTTGAGTGCTTCTGTCGCCGCCTCCATCGTATCTATATGTATAACTCTTGGCTTCAATCGCCATGCTCCCTTTGGTTAGAGTAGTTAGTAGATCATAGTTAG
>DASQQM010000103.1:0-8092 GCA_035643475.1 Anaerolineae bacterium
TCCGCTTTGCACGTTGCCGTCGATTTTGGGTCGCATGTTCTATGGTACGAGCAGGTGTAAAGATCCGTGCTCAGGTACTTCTCACCACCATCGGCCAGGATAACAACTATGTTGCCTTCCTTCATCCGCTCCGCGCGCCGGAGCGCCTCGGCCACTACCGCACCGGACGATATGCCACAGAGCAAGCCCTCGTACCGAGCGAGGTCCTTTGCAGTATCATACGCGTCATCGTCACTTATGTTTACCTTATCGTGGATCAGGTTAAAATCGAATATCGGTGGGACATACCCCTCGCTTAGATTACGCAGGCCCTGAATCTTGCTATTTGGATATGGTTCTACTCCGATTATCTTAGTATGCGGGCTCTCTTCTTTGAACCGGCGCCCGACGCCCATCAGCGTTCCGCCGGTGCCTATCCCCGCAACAAACACGTCGATGGGCGCTACCTGTGCCAGCAACTCCCTGGCAGTGGTCTCGTAGTGCGCAAGTGGATTGCTGGGATTGCCAAACTGGTTTATAAGGAAATACTTTGGATCTTCTGACAGCTGATCAGCCATCTCTATCGCACCCGGCATTCCCTTACATCCATCCGTCAGCAGGAGTTCGGCACCGAATGCCGTAAGGATCTGCTGCCGCTCCAAGCTCATCGTCTCCGGCATCACTATATGCAACCTATATCCCTTTAACGAGCAGACGAGGGCGAGTCCTATACCGGTATTGCCGCTGGTCGCCTCGAGGACTATCTTTTCGCGGGTAAGCCCGCCGCTCTCCTCCGCCTTCTCGATCATGTGTTTTGCAATCCGGTCCTTTATTGAGCCACCTGGGTTGGCGCTCTCAAGCTTTGCAAATATACTTACGTTCTTGTTCTTGTTCAGCCTTTTGATCTCTACAACGGGTGTATTTCCGATTAAATCGAGGAGACAGTTATTCATCTTTTCACCCCATGACACACCGGTAAGATTCTCATTCAATAATATCATAAATCAAATATCGTATATTCGGTTAAGTCTTAAAATATCCGCATTATTGCTGCCAACAGGTATTATACGAAAGCGAAACTCTGCTTGCTTCCTTATATATCCCGATAACGTGGCATGAATGAATATAAATATAATAGAAAGACCTGAACTCTATGTATACAAGGTCCGTACTACTATTAACTTATCCTGTAGGGAGAACGAATGGGGACGAGAGTAATTCTAAAATTTTCTCACTAGCCCTTGTCCTGCCCTACGGTAATGTCCTCACCAGTGGTAATGTAATGCGTGTTCTGTATTAGAGCATGTTTTAGTAAAGGGCGTCAGAAAATGCTACCATTTGCTACTATAGCTTACGACGTAACTGTAGTTATCAGGCGCTGTCATCATTCTTTATTCTATCTCTTAGGGCAGCTAGCTTGGCTATATAGACTACTGCCAAGCTAATCTTCGGCAGGTAAATTAGAGTAAAGGTCTTTACCGCACGGAAACGATTCTATCGTACAGATGTTGAATCGAGTATGAAAGCGTGACGATTGCAGGTATGCCGATAATTGCGAGAATAATCGCCATCATCACTTTGCTTTCTACGATTTGCATTTTTCCCAGAGTATCGTGCATCCACAACCATACAGGACGGTGAAATAAGAACATGCAAAATGAAGAATACGACACTATTTCAACTAACCTCTTAATCTTAATTCTATCTGAAAAGAACAGACTGCTTTTGTACGTAAAGCTTATAAAAAGAACCATAAGCACGTTAATAATTAAAAACGAGCTTAGTGAAGAAAACGGATCTGTTGCAAACGTATAATTATCACGCATCACTATGAAAACCGTAAAGCCTAACGCTACAATAACTAACTGCGCCCAGCTTATTTCTTTGAATATATCGTGTTTTCCGCTATACAAGCCTAACAAAAATATTCCGTAGTAAAGAACTATTCTTAAATCCATTACACCAAACATCTCGTTAACAGCAACTACAGTAAGTGGGAACAACGCCAGTACGAGGATTTTAGTAAAATCGCTAATTCTCTCTGCGTTAATGAATATATATATCGCATAATATATTAGAATTAAGCCGATAAACCATAGCGTGAGCGTAGGCTTAACAAGTTGTGAGGCAAAGATGAGCTGGAGCCCCAGGATATGTGTGGTTACTCTCAAGGGCTCTTTGATATCGTATAAGTAAGAAAATAGGATGAGCGCGAAATAATACAATGGAAATATTTTAATGATTTTACGTGACATGTAATTTTTAACAGCATGCGTATCTGTAAAATCCCTCTCCTTGAGGTTGGATAAGTGCCCAGAAATAAAGACAAAAAGAGCTAACCCGAAATACTTGCTAAGTTCCCTGAAGATAGAAAAATCGATACCTATACCAATCGTGTTTAGATCATAGAAATTAAGGCTGTATCCAGGCAAGTGATATATCAGTATGATAAGTATTGCGATTGACCGCATCACATCAAAATGTAGAACTCTGTTCTTCACTATCGCCTCTTTTTACTGATTTATTCTGCGGCATGAGTATACCCCAAAATTCTGAGAAAAAGCTGAAGCTGAAAATGAGCCATCCTTCCTGAAGGATCTAACGACCTACCAAACCATTCTAATAAAAAATGCGTATTCTGTGTAGAGAGCGTATTTAGAGGGCGGCAAAAAATGCTACCATTTGCTACCATGGTTTGCCGACGCTCACGTGACGCTAAAGGTTTATGGGCATGTGCTCCCCGATGACGGTTATAACTACGTTAAGAAGCTAGACGAGCTTGTGGACAATAGAAATATAATAGAAAGCCTCGATCCGAGAAATCTCCTCTATCCCCCTGACATGCGGTTTTACTGCTAATGCGGCCATTATTCAATAATATCATATATCAAAGGGGGTACCTCATGTGGCCTTGCGGATAACTGGAAGGCATCGTAAACAAGGCCGCTGACTGCGGCCATTGCATGGGCATCGTTGCTGTGCATCTGCGCGATCGTGTCTCCCGGGTCGATATAGTCCCCCACCTTATGAGGGACTACAATTCCCGCAGTGTAATCGATCCGACCGCCTATTTTGCTGCGACCGGCACCCAATATGCGGGCCGCAACGCCGAGCTCTTCCGCATTTATGCTCCTGAGGTAGCCACTCTCGGCTACGCTTATATCTTCAATAAACTGCGCATGTGGTAAAACTCCCCTCGGATCATCTATTATCCCGGTATCTCCCCCCTGCGCCTCGACGAATTGCCTAAACTTTTCTATCACTTTACCGTTCTCAAGTGCATCGTTGAGCTTATCTATCGCCTCCTGAGTGGTCAAAGCCAGGCCAGCTTTAACCATGAGCTGTGACCCCAGTGTAAAGCAGAGCTCAAGGAGATCGGCCGATCCAAAGCCATCCATCGTGTCGATGGCCTCTTCTACTTCAAGTGAATTGCCTATCGTTATACCGAGCGGCTGATCCATATTACTTATTACCGCCACTACCTTTTTGTCGAAGCGCTTCCCTATCGATACGAGCTCGATTGCAAGGTTCTTCGCGTCATCAATCGTCTTCATAAAGGCTCCCGAGCCCACCTTTACATCGAGCACTATTGCATCCGCCCCTCCTGCGATCTTCTTGCTCATAATGCTGCTCGCAATAAGGGGCGCGCTCTGGACAGTTGCAGTAACATCCCGTAACGCATATATCTTTTTGTCGGCGGGGAATGTCTCCTCCGTTTGGCTGGTTATCGCTATGCCGATGTCGTTTACCTGCTTTATAAACCGGTCCTTATCGAGATTCACGTTGAATCCGGGTATCGATTCCAGCTTATCTATCGTCCCCCCGGTATAGCCAAGCCCGCGACCTGAGACTTTCGCCACCTTGGCCCCAACGGCCGCCATCATCGGCCCCAACACTAGAGTTACCTTGTCGCCCACGCCTCCGGTGCTATGCTTATCAACCTTAACGCCATCTATGCTGCTCAGGTCCATGATTTTGCCGCTCTGTATCATCGACTTTGTAAGGCTGTATGTCTCGTCGGCGCTCATCCCTCTAATATATGCAGCCATGAGAAATGCGGACATCTGGTAATCCGGGATTTTACCGGATACGTATCCATCTATCACCTGCTCAATCTCTTGCGGTGAGAGAGATTTGCCATCCCTCTTTTTAGCCAGTATGGTAATGATGTTCATCATATCCCTCCACAATAACTCTGTACCGATGGAAAGACCGGGTGTTACCCTGCTTTAATATTTCCTGCATTCATAATTTCTGTGCACTCGGGTACTCGGTCAGTCTCATTTATTTTAAGCCTATGCTATATTAGTGCTCGTAGCAACTATAATTACAGTTCTTTGAATTCCATAATCCGCGATTAATAAACCTAGATATTGCACAGGGGTCCGAAAAGCTGCGGATTTCACACCAATCATATATAATAGGCCTAAGTGCATTTGCTATAGGCTATTGTTTGTATAGGTACTTTTCGGTATGATGACTCCTGAAAGCATTAAGACTATAATATCAAAGATAAAAGCCCTTTTCCCTGGACTACGAGATAGGGGGCCGGGGGCACTGCCCGCAGTTATCATCCTTATACTGCTGGGGCTTATACTTCTATTCTTTGATGTGGTCGGGAAGATAGATAGTCCCACCGTAAAAGTAGAAGGCCCAGGGGTACATGAGAACCCAAAGCTATTTAATTATATGGCCAGGGAACCCTCCCAAGATGAATTGAGTAAGGTAATCGAGGCCACCAAGAAAAGGCCGTTTAAGGCAAAAATCACCACGGAGGCGGGATTCAAGGGCTACTGGATACAAGATGGGCTCAACTACCGCTTTGTAGATCCGGCGAAAGCACGCGTTGTCATCATCAATTCTGCGAAGAAGAAGTTATGGGTTATCAATCTTAATGAGAAGGTTGCCTATGAAACACCGCTAAAAATATCAAGCCCAAACGATTATAAAGAGCTGGTCCCGGCATTGATTATGGAGGGATTCTCCCCCTCGACCGCGATGGAGACAAAGAATATTGAAGATATACTGCCGGGAGGCAAGAATGTTAAGCTGACGTTCACGCCGGACGGGCTGCCAGATCGCTGGGACGGCTCAAAAAAGGATGGAACCCCTTGTTTTATCGATTGGGACTATTACCATCTTGGTAGTATCCCTCCTATTGCGTTTGTACCGTTGAGCGGCACAACGATAAACAAGACGGTTCCAAGCACCACAACCACGGTTCGAAAATAGCAACCACTGTCAACCCCAACATAAATATCCAACCCTGCTCCAACCGTAAAATCTATGTGCATACTGATCGGCAGTATTCCATGATTTCCCAATGCCGATTTGTGTTAAAACTCGCTCTATTGGGGAAGATTTACTCTGTCATATTGGTTCCTGTCCTTAAGGGGTGTTCATATGAAGAGGATATTTCTGGCAATCGCTTTTATCGCTATTTTCTTACTATGCCAGCCTGCTCAAGCGGCCACATTACGGTCATCCAATAACGTAAACATCGCTTCTGACACGGTGGTTAACGACGACCTTTATGTCTCCGGGGGAACGGTCACCATGAATGGAAGGATTAACGGAGATCTTATAGTAGCCGGCGGGAACGTCACCGTGAATGGACCGGTCAGAGACGATCTGACCGTTGCCGGGGGCACCGTCACACTTAATGGATCGGTCAGCCAATCCGTTAGGACTGCAGGGGGAACCTTATCTATAAGCGGTAATATAGGGCAGGACCTAGTGATTGCTGGGGGCACTATCAACGTCGGCACTGACTCGGTTATAGGACGTGATGTCATTCTTACTTCAGGAGACGCGCGCCTGAGCGGGCAAATAGGGCGACGCCTGCATGGTTCCGCCGGCAGCATTGTTATCGATGGTCGCATCGGCGACAATGTCCGCATTAACGTAGATCAATTAACCCTTACCGACCGCGCCGTTGTCAATGGTGATCTCGTTTATACCAGCAGAAACAGGGCAAACATCGCCGGTGGCGCAAGAGTTACCGGAGAGACAGAACGCAGAGAGCCACGTTTTACCGTGACGCGACCAACGGCGGGTCTAAGGGTGCTCTCCTTTATTCTTTCGTTCCTGGCCGCGTTCCTTTTTGGGGTCGTGCTTCTCCTGCTATTGCCGGTAAGAACCATCCAAACTGCAGATACGATTAGCTCTTCGCCATGGATAAGCCTATTACTTGGCTTGGCTGTATTGATAATCCTGCCGATAGCGGCGATTGTAGTATTAGTATTTGTGATAACAATTCCGCTAAGTTTAACCGCTCTCTTTCTATATGCGCTCGGCATTTACCTTTCCCAAGTATTTGTTGGACTTACGCTCGGGAGGTTTCTCACCGGATATTTCAAGCTCAGTACCGGTAACGTTGTTGCTCTCTTGATCGGCCTCCTCATCATAACGCTTTTCGGGCTCATACCTATAGTCGGGGCGATCTTGCGATTCCTCTATATTCTATTTGGACTCGGGGCTATAGCCCTCGTTACCTATAGGGTGATTAGAGAGCGACCATCTCCTCAGTTATAGGTAGTTTAACTTAACGGTGGGTATAAAGGGCTTCTGTGGCTATATCCTTGACCGGTTAGTCCTATACTTAAGAAACGATGAATTTAAGGTAGTAGCTATCATGCTCGCGGGTGCCACTATGGCAGCTATTTCAGGCCTTACCATAATCCCCAGTGGTGGATAGAGTATCCCCATCGCCAATATAACTGCGACGGAGTTGTAGGTAACACCCCAAATGATATTTTGCCTTATCTTTCTAGTGACCTGCCTGCTAAGCATGATTGCGTCGACAACATCGAGTGGGTCGCTACTATTAAGAACGATCTCTCCTGACTTAGCAGGCGCATTTTGGCCCACACCGATAGCAATTCCAAGGTCTGCTTGGGTAAGGGCGATTGCATCATGTTCGCCATCGCCAACCATCCCGACGCACTTCCCCTTCCGTTGCAGGTATTTTATCCTCTCTGCCTTGCCTGCAGGAAGTACCTCGGCGTATACCTTATCGATACCCAGCTCATGGGCGGCAGCATTTGCGGTATCCGTATCCTCTTCCGTCAGCAACGCGACGCTCACCCCGGCCTTCCTCAATTTCCTTACCGCCTCTTTTGATCCCGGGCGTACACTATCAGCTATACCGAGAATACCTTCGATCCGGTCACCCACCGCAACATAAATAACCATCTTCCCCTGATCGGCAAGTGTGCTCGCCTTCTCCTCGACGGGGCGTATGTCAATTTCACTATCAATCATCAATCGTTTATTTCCCACAATGATAGACCTGGTCTCGACCCTTCCCACGGTTCCGTAACCGGGCATTACCCTAAACTCGCTCGGCGCCGGCAAACCCATACCGACCTTCCCTTCGGCCACCTCTACGATCGCTCGCGAATATGTATGCTCTGCGACCTTCTCGAGTCCCGCGGCCAGCCGTAGAAATCCGAGTTCCGTCAGCTTGCCCACGTGGACGATATCGCTCACCGCCAGCTTACCCTCGGTAAGCACCCCCACCCTATCAAAGAGGATGACATCTAACCTCGTGGCCCTTTCCATGGCGGTGGCGCTCTTTATTAAAATGCCCCGTCTGGCTCCAACACCGATTCCTACCATAACTGCAGTTGTGGCTGCAAGCGCCAGCGTATCGGGACGAGCTATAATAATAGTCGCCATACCGGCTAAAAGGGCAAAGAGTGACCCCTTCTGAGCGATGAGCCCCCAGAAAAAGAAGGCTATGATTCCTGCAATAATTGCCAGCGGCGGGATATAAGGAACCATAGCATCTATTGCATATTGGACGTTCGCACGCGATTGCCGAGCTTCTTCGATAATTCTTGCCACCCCCGCTAGCGCGGTGTCTGTCCTACTTTTCCTTGCGCGCGTTGTAAACTGGGGCGTTCCGGTAGCCCGTAGCCTGATGCGCATTTCAAGCCAGTGCCCGAAAAGAACCAATGACAGAACAGTACCCACAGTTATATATAAGCTTGTCCCTTTAAACAGAAAGGTCGCGCCTATGCTGTAGAAGTATGCAGCTAGTATCGCGATCGATATTAGTATGGCATCATATGTGGTACGCCGCTGAAGTGAACGCCAACCGGAGGCAAAG
>DASQQM010000104.1:0-2861 GCA_035643475.1 Anaerolineae bacterium
GGGCGACACCCTAGTAATCCTCGATGACCGCATATTGGAAGACCAGGTATCAGCAGCTCAAGCTGGCGTTGAGGCGGCGCAGGCCACACTGGATGATGCTGATACCAGTGCCGAGAAAAAGACCGCTGATGCCCAATTAAAACAGGCAGAGGCCGCTCTCTCGACAGCCGAAATCCAGCAATCATATGCTGTCGTAAAGTCACCGGTCGATGGAATTGTGCTGAGCTTGCCGCTTGGAGAAGGCGAGATGGCAAGCCCCGGCTCAACACTTGCTGTAATAGGGAAGCTCTCCGCGCTTGAGTTAACCATATACGTGGATGAAAAAGAGCTCGGGAAGGTTAAGGTAGGCCAGGAGGCGGTAGTTAAAGTGGATACTTTTTCGGATAAGAAATTTGCGGGAAGGGTTACCGAAATCGCATCAGAGGCCGAATTTACCCCGCAAAACGTGCAGACAAAGGAGCAGAGGAGCAATCTCGTCTTCGGTGTGACGATCAAGGTCGATAACGCCGACGACTTATTAAAGCCCGGCATGCCGGCAGATGCAGAATTGAAATAGCAGTTGCCGGTGAATGGGTGAATCGGTGAATCGGTGAATCGGTGACCAGGTGACCAGGGACCAGGGTCCGGAGGCCGGGGTCCAGGGGAGTGGGTAAGAGATGTGGGAATAGTTACCCAGTGCTATATAGCACGTAGTTGCCCGATTCATCGGGCGTATCAACGTGGGTAGCAGATGAGGGTATGGCCAATATCCAAGAGCCACTAGCCAATGTATTATACCTGTCATTGCGAGCCCCTCACCCACTGAAAGTGGGTGGTTAAGAGAAGGACACTCCTGGTAAAAGAAGTGTGTCCTTAGGAGGAGCGATAGCGACGTAGCAATCTCAACGCCCTCGTCTCTTACCCTCACTGACTGGGGACTGGAGACTGGGGACTGAGGACTAGTAGGGATCGCCCCATAAATGGGGCAACTACGGATAATTATTGGCACGTTGGCACGGCAGCACATTGGCACATCGGCGCTTTAAGACATCGTGCAGATGGGCTAACTCGATAGGCATAAGCTCTATGAGCGGATGGTTGTAGGTATTTAGCGATGATCAGATTCGTTATTGAGACCGAAAACTTAATAGTCGATTTTCCAAGCGTGCGGGCAGTCGGTGGTGTGAGCATCCAGGTTGGGGAGGGCGAGGTATTCGGCCTTGTCGGGCCTGATGGAGCCGGCAAGACGACAACCATCCGCGTGCTTGCGACAATTCTCAAGCCAACCTCAGGCTCGGTGAGGTTGTGGGGGAAGGATATAGTGCGCGAGGCCAGGGCTGTTCGTGGCCGTATCGGCTACATGTCACAGCGGTTTAACCTCTATGGGGATTTAACGGTCGAGGAAAACCTGCGCTTTTTCGCTGATATCCACGGCCTATCCGAAGGTGAGCGCAAAAAGAGGACGAAGGAGCTCCTCCATTTTGCTCGACTTGAGGCATTTGTTGACCGCCGGGCCGAATTCTTATCGGGCGGTATGAAGCAGAAGCTTGCGCTCGCGTGCACTCTCATCCACGAGCCGGAAATACTCTTCCTTGATGAGCCCACAACCGGAGTCGATCCGGTCAGCAGGCGTGAGTTCTGGGCGATCCTATCCGAGCTCAGGAGCAGGGGCATAACGCTCTTCATTTCCACACCCTATATGGATGAGGCAGAGCGCTGCTCAACGGTTGCCTTTATAGATGGCGGAAAGATAAGCATGTGCGACTCTCCGCAATCCATAAAGGCATCCCTAAGTGGCGAGATAGTAGAGCTTATTGCAAAGCCGCAGCGTGAGGCACGAAGGATAGTGCGTGGGCTCAGCTATGTGCAGGATGTGGAGGTATACGGCGAGCGTCTGCTGGTTACTGTGGATGCCGCTTTAGAGGCCATCGATAGGCTAAAGCGGGATCTCTCCGGTAAAGTTGAGCTGGTGTCTACAGTGCCGAAAGCCCCGACGATGGAGAGCGCCTTCATCAGGGTAATGAAGGGGTCCGGGTACAGGGTCGAGAATGAGCAGCGTTGAAGGCACGTTGAAGGGCACGAAGCATAGCTTATATCTAAGCGAAGGAGCCAGAACTGATCTATTAGAAGGTAAAGTGGCATGAGGTTAATAAAGGCGATTACACGAAAAGAGTTCATACATATCCTGCGCGATCCGAGGACGCTCGGCGTAACGCTATTCCTGCCGCTTTTCCAGCTGCTCATGTTCGGGTACGCACTGAGCTTCGATATCAACCATATACCGACTGCGGTCTACGATAGAGACAGGACACCCACCAGCCGGAGGCTCGTGGAGAATTTTTCAAGCTCGGGCTACTTTGATATAACCGCAAGGCCGGGTAGGGCTGATTTTACTGAAAGACTTGATACCGGTAGCATTAAGGTAGCGATTATTATCCCCAAAGGGTTTGAGGATAGTGTCCTCTCTGACGAGGGGGCTAAGGTGCAGGTTCTCGTCGATGGCTCCGACCCCAATCTAGCGCGGGTGGCTGCTGGCTACTCATCCGCGATAACCGGAAGGTTTTCGGCGAAGACTACGACGGAGTCCCTCTACCAAAAAGGCATCGCGATCAGGCAGGATATAACGCCGATAGCGACAAGGGCCAGGGTCTGGTATAACCCAGAGTTGCGAAGTGTAAATTTCATCGTACCGGGGTTAATGGCCTTAATAATGATGACCGTCACCACAATCAGCATATCGGTTGCGATCGTTCGTGAGAAGGAGAGGGGCACGCTCGAGAACATCGTCGTATCACCGGTTAGGACCTGGGAGCTCATAGTGGGCAAGATAGTCCCCTATATAGTGATCGCATTTTTTGAGGCGCTTCTTATCACGGGGATGG
>DASQQM010000105.1:0-9788 GCA_035643475.1 Anaerolineae bacterium
GGAAGTCCGGCGGCGATGGAGAGACCCTCGACGGTGTTATAAAGGTAGGGAAACTCGGTTTTTTCGGCCGGCCTCGCGCGGCTCACTGAAAGCACGATTCGGTCACTATAGTAGTAGCTGGTGTAGGTTGCGACCAATGCAATGATGAGGGCGATGGCCACACCGAAGTACCCGAATTCGGTGAGCTGGCCGAACACGTACCCAAGGAAGGCGATAAACGCAATAAAGCCGATAATCAGTACCCAGGTGACCCGGCGGTTCCGATCTATTTCCTCGTATATCATCTAGAACTCAACCTTCACCGGCCTGCGAGATTCCGGTTCGGCCTCGAAGTACAGGCGTTCGGTAAAGCCAAAGGGCCCGGCTAAAACATTTCCAGGAAAGCTCTGTATTGTAGTGTTATACCGGTACACGGTATCGTTATAAAATTGCCTGGCGAAGGCGATTTTGCTCTCTGTTCCGGAGAGCTCTTCTTGCAGCAGCAAGAAGTTCTGGTTGGCTTTAAGCTCCGGGTAGTTTTCCGCAACTGCAAAAAGGCTTCGTAGGGTCTGGGTGAGCTGGTTTTCCGCCTGAGATTGCTCTGCGACGCTACCCGCTGCGATCGCGCGCGATCTGGCCTCGGTCACGTTTTCAAATACCTCCCGCTCATGCGTTGCATAGCCCTTCACCGTCTCCACCAGGTTCGGAATAAGATCGTAGCGGCGCCTGAGCTGCACATCGATCTGCGACCAGGCATTATCGATCCGGTTGCGTAGTGCAATCAGGCGGTTGTAGAAAGCTGCGAACGCCAGCACCGCTAAGATTACAATGGCGATAATAATTAGTAGTGCTACCATGGCTATCCCCTCTATGGCTTGCCAATTTAGGTGCCCGGAGTATTATTTTAACCCCCGGGTTTTTATATACAAGATACCCGAATGTGAACGATATTAGCACCGACGGGCATCAGTGATTCAATTTTTAAAGCCAGCTCGGCCAGCTTCTAGTCCACTGATGATGCCTTTAGCAAGCACAGGTTGCCTAAGTAACGTATATTATACACTCGTATGCCATTGCAAGTATTAATGCATTATACTAAAATATATACGAACAGGCGTTCGCAATTGAAAGGTGGTAGGGCAATGTCAGAACACAAGCTTCCTGGTAAATTCGTCAAGAAAATCCAGGGCAAGGATTTCGTCCTCTTTGAGGGTCTGCTAGAGATGGCGCATTCATCTGGCCTTAAAAGGGTGGAGACTCAGCTCCTGCAGGCTCCACATAAGGATAACGGTATGCTTGCAATAGTGAGGGCCGTTATTGAAACGGAGAAGGGGGTGTTCTCGGCCCTGGGCGATGCCTCGCCAGAGTCCGCAGAGCGTCCTATGCAGCCGCACCTGGTTCGCCTCGCTGATACCCGCGCGATCGCGCGCGCGATCAGAATTGCGGTAAACGTCGGCATGACTGCGGTTGAGGAGATTAACGAGAGCGAGCCGATAATGGGCGCAAATGGCAGCAATGGCAAAAAGACGGGGAAACAACAGGACCTAGACGAAGAGGTGAAGTCAAGCTGGCTTGAAAAGCCCGAGGCCATTGTTCTCTCATTCGGCAAGCATGCGGATAAAACCCTTGGGGATGTTCTCATCGAGGACCCCACGTATGTCGATTGGCTTGCAAAAGAGGCCTATGATTACGTCTTAAGAACGGCTGCTAAGAAGCTTTTAGAAGCGAGCACGCCCGAAGTTGATGAATTTGATTCAACCGATACAGCAGAAATTGGTTTTTAAAGAAACCTACTGATAGTATCCTGATGCTTGGCATCGGTACGGCAACGGCAAGGTCGGGTGCTTAGCTACTTGCATCTGATCTTGCTGTTTTGGGCAGGGATAAGGGCTTAGATCGCTTTTGGCGTAATATGTAAGTTTTACATAAGCCTTAAATGCATCTACGATGCTGTGCTAGGCGCCGGACCCCAGCACCCGGCGCTCTTTATAGCCGCACCGTGGACACCTCAGGATAAGAGAGACCAGGACACCATTCTTCCTCTTCTCATCGGTGATTCTCCCCAACCTGAAGCCGTGTTGCGGGCAGATGAGCCGTCTTCCGTCGGTATCGGTTTTTAACACGGGTACTTCGACAAGCTTTGCAAGTGGATATCTCGTTTTGCATCAACTCCTAAACCAAACATCTGTTCGTATATATGATAGCTGTTTATCATTGAGCAAGCAAGTGGATACAAGGCCAAAAAATCCAGTGTTTCTTAAGGGAAGGTACTGTAAAACACTACTCCGCAGTTGATTTTATCCTTGATGCTATGATAGGTTTTGGTGGATATACTGGCAAAGTGAGATGCAAGGGAATAAATGATGCCGCAAGATATTGAAATACTGCTGCGATTGATACTCGCTGTCATTTTTGGCGGGATTATCGGCTATCAGAGAGAGATCTCCGAGAAACCGGCTGGCTTACGCACCCATGTGTTGGTGTCTCTCGGCTCTGCGCTCTTGATGGTTGTCTCTGTCGAGCCTTTCCTCGGCACCCAATTTGCCGACGTCACCCGAATTGCTGCAGGCGTAGTAACGGGCATAGGATTTCTCGGAGCCGGGGCCATCATACGGCAGGGGAGCATCGTAAGGGGCCTTACAACCGCAGCCAGTATCTGGGTAGTATCGGGGGTCGGGCTTGCAGTCGGGGCCGGGCTTTATATCCCATCGCTCACCGCAACCGTTCTAATCCTTCTAACGCTTGTTGGTTTAAAATATATTGAGCAAAGAGCAGTCTCCGGCCGGACCATCCAGGTGACTGCCCTAGATAATCCCCAGCAGCTGGGGAAGATAATATCAGCTCTTGGCGAGCTCGACGTCACGGTGAGAACCATCGAGCTCGAGCCGATTGAGGCAGAGGGAACGAATATAGTGCAATTAAACCTGCAGATCCCGCCCGGCATCGATTATGATAGGGTCGTGGCACAACTAGCATCCGTGAAAGGTGTAAGCGATATCCAGTGGATAACCAGGGGCATGATGTCCGAAATGTAAGATATGTCGTGAGTTCCTGCCTTATCGGTCTAAAGACCAGGTACGATGGCACCGATAAGCTCTGCGCGCATGTGAGAGAATTGGTCGAGAAGGGGGTTGCTGTGCCGTTCTGTCCCGAGCAGGGCGGAGGCCTTCCAACACCCAGGACGCCCGCAGAAATAGCTGGAGGCGATGGACGCGCTGTCCTTGGGGGCCGAGCACGGGCTATAAATCGGCATGGCGAAGATATCACCGAGGAGTTTGTACGGGGGGCAGAAGGGATGCTCGAGCTGGCACGCATTTTTGGAGCCAGTAAAGCAATCCTAAAGAGCTTAAGCCCTTCATGTGGCGTCGGAGCCATTTACGATGGAACATTTTCTGGCAATATAGTAGAGGGCGATGGCGTTACTACTGCCCTCCTTAAGGAAGCAGGCCTGGAAGTTGCTACCGAGAAAGAATTCGAGGATGATTGATTATCACATTCATACCGCTCGCTGCGGGCACGCAGACGGTGATATGGTGGATTACATAAAGCGTGGGCGTGACCGTTCGCTCCTCGAGATCGGTTTTGCCGATCACCTTCCCCTTCTCACAAGGGAAGATCCCACCCTTGCGATGCCACTCGGCGAGCTTGCGGGCTACATCGAGGCGGTGGAGCTTCTAAAGAAGGATTTCCCGGATATAGCCATTAAAACGGGTATAGAGGCTGATTACTTTCCCGGCATGGAGGCGGATACGAGGCGGCTGCTTGAACAATATAAGTTCGATTACGTCATCGGGTCAATCCATTTTATCGACGGCTGGGGGTTTGATGACAGCCGCTACATAGAAGGATATGAGGGCAGGGATATCTACGAGCTATATGAAGGGTACTTCGAGCTGGTTGTACGCGCGGCAAGCTCGGGCCTGTTCGATATAGTCGGGCACCTCGATCTGATAAAGAAGTATAATTTCCGCCCGAAAAGGGATATAACATCACTGGTTGAGGAAGTCATCCTTGCGATCAAAGATACCGGCGTGTGCGTTGAAATAAACACGGCGGGCTTGCGCAAGCCGGCAGCCGAGATGTATCCAAGCGACTGGATATTGGAACTCTGCGCGCGGGCCGGCATACCGGTAACGCTAGGCTCGGATGCTCACAGTCCGGGGCAGGTAGGTATGGATTTCGACCTAGCCCTCGCCTCAGCGCGCAGAGCCGGGTATGACCGGATCGCCGTCTTTGAAAGGCGCGAGCGGGGTTTTATAGCGCTCCGCTAACTTGGGAAGTGGTTGAGCCTGGCTTGTATTTTGGCGGGGATAAGATTTCAGTAAGCGACATACTCAGGAGTGGTTACGTTGGCTAAGGCACTGGTTTTGATGTCGGGAGGTCTCGACAGCATCCTCGCAGTAAAGGTGCTTCAGGAGCAGGGGATAGAGGTCGAGGCCATCACATTTACTACCCCCTTTTTCGCCTCGAAGAGTGCTGAGAAGGCCACAGCAATGCTTGGTATTCCACTACACATCGTGGATATAACCGAGGAGCACATGAAAATGCTAAGGGCTCCGAAACATGGCTATGGCAGGTTTATGAACCCCTGCATAGACTGCCATGCGCTCATGATTCACAGGGCTGGCGAAATCATGAAGGAGATCGGGGCTGACTTCATTGCGACCGGCGAGGTTCTCGGTGAGCGGCCGAAGTCCCAGAATCGGCAGGCGCTGAACGTAGTTGAGCGTGAGTCGGGTCTAGAGGGCTATGTGCTCCGGCCCCTTTCAGCGAAGCTCCTCGACCCGACCATCCCGGAGAAAGAAGGCCTTGTTGATAGGGAGAAACTCCTTGATATACGGGGCCGTTCGAGAAAGCCTCAGATGGAACTCGTGAAGAAATACGGCATAACCGAGTACCCGTCCCCTGCCGGTGGCTGTATCCTCACCGATCCCATGTTTTCGATAAGGCTGAGGAATTTGTATAGGGTTGAGCAGGAGCCCTCGGTAAAGGATGTAAACCTCATAAAGATCGGACGGGTGTTTTTGTCGGGTGAGGGTGCATTAATCGTAGTATCGAGAAATGAGCAGGAGAACAAGGAGCTTATTGCACTTGCTGAAGATGGCGATATGATCTTTGAGGTTGAGGGATATCCTAGCCCTTTAACGATCATCCCCAAAAATGGCTTCGGTGAGGAGACCATCTTCGAGGCCGCTGCCCTTACTGCCAGGTATAGCAAGGCAAAGTCGGCTCCTGAAGTGGATGTGCTGGGGTGGGTGCATGGAACCGATAAGAAGAGGGTTATCCACGTGGACGATCCGGGAGAGGCAGTTAATATAACTCCCGCAAAAGACGGTGAGCTTGCCAGGGTTACCCGGAAATAGCATATAATCTCTCCTTAGGTCAAGATTCTTTGCAAGCCAGCTCTTACAAGGCATTCCAATTGGATGGTACTTCTTGTAATATTATCTCAAAATCTTGTGGTATCTATTTTATCTTGCAATATCTATCTAACCGGGAGGCGAAGGATGGCTGAGAAGAGGGCCGAGGTAGGCATATTCGGTGGTTCTGGATTTTATTCGTTTATAGAGCACATCGAGGAGGTAAATATCGAAACTCCCTATGGAGCGCCGAGCGATAAGGTTGCCATCGGTGAGGTTGCGGGCACGCGGGTTGCATTTCTCCCACGCCATGGGCGCGATCACCAACACCCGCCGCACATGATAAATTATCGTGCGAATTTGTATGCGATGAAATCATTAGGAGTTGAGCAGATTATAGGTCCATGTGCGAGCGGAAGCTTACAGCCCGAAATAAAGCCGGGAACGTTTGTTATTCTCGACCAATTCGTCGACCGCACAAGCGGTCGCATAGATACGTTCTATGATGGGCCGCTAACAACCCATGTCAGCTCCGCCGACCCGTACTGCGAGGCGATGCGCAACGTAGCATATGAAACCGCAAAGGAGATGAATATTCCCGTTGTAAACGGTGGAACGGTTGTGGTCATACAGGGACCGCGGTTTAGTACGCGTGCTGAGAGCAAGTGGTTCTCCTCAATGGGGTGGGAGGTCATTAATATGACCCAGTATCCAGAGGCCTATCTCGCCCGGGAGCTTGAGATGTGCTACGTAAGCATAGCGCTCATAACCGACTACGATGTGGGTCTCGAGGGCGTACCGGAGATACACCCGGTATCGCATGAGGAAGTAGTGAAGGTGTTCATGGAAAACAACGATAAGCTACGGGATCTTCTCATCGCCCTCGTGCCAAAACTGCCCAGCGTGCGGAATTGCTCGTGTTATAATGCGCTCGAAGGTGCGAGAATGACGTAGCCTTCCTTGGATTAGTCCAGAAATTCGGGCTCAATGCGGGGTGAAAAGTGGCTTTCGGCCGCTGATTAACTGATAAAAATACGGAAAAGTTTCTTATCGTTTTATCCCCTGCCGGTCGCTTAAAATCTGGTAATCACTGAGGTGTAGGCTTTAAGAGCGGCTCTGTTGCCTAATTAATGCCCTGAAGCAATACCCTTCGGATACTAGCCTCCTTGCTTCTCACCGCAATTATAGGGTCTGCTACCATATTTGTTAAAATACGCACAAATTAATTCCGACTACTAGAAATAGTTTGTATCATTGGTTACAATATACGATACATCTATCTCTTTGCGTTAGTCATATATATGCCGGCCCTTAGATTTATATATCTTGATGAGGTGTTGATGGTGAACGATATACCAGAAGGCGTGATTGAGCGCCTTTCGACATATCTGAACTGCTTAATTAAGTTCCAACAGAACGATATTGAAACCGTCTCTTCGGAGCGCCTCGGCGCCTCCAGCGGAATAAATCCAGCTGAGATACGCAGGGATTTCACGTATTTCGGGACCTTCGGGAAGAAGGGTGTTGGTTATGATGTCGATAACATGATCCAGCGCATACAGAGAATCCTGGGTTCGGACGAGCCGCACAAGATTGCTCTCGTCGGCGCTGGAAATCTCGGATCTGCTATTGCCTCATACGAGGGATTGCTGCAGCACGGATTCCATGTTGCGGCCATCTTCGATAACAACCCGGTAAAGGTCGGCAGGAACATCGGGAACCTTGAGGTGTTCGACGTGAAAGACCTACCCCGGATTACGCGGAGCGCAAATATTTCGATAGGCATAGTCGCAGTGCCCCCAGCTGCAGCTCAACAGGTGGCCGATCTTCTTGTTGAAGGCGGTGTATCGGTAATACTAAACTATACCCCTGCGCTTATAAGCATCCCACAAGGCGTTCAACTCCATAATACCGACCCCGTCCAACAATTGCTCCATACTCTCTACTATCTCTCATCCAATGAGAAGGGTTTGGCAAGGAAGAAGCGTACTGTCGCCTCGAGCCAGAAACGGGCTAAAAGAGGTTAAAGACGGGTATGTTGGATAATAAGTCAATCAGTGATATGATTTTACTATATCATTAAGAAGGATTGTGATTGGTTATGTTACCAGTAGTAAAAAGCATGGTTACACCAGCATTTATACCGTCACTCGGTCTGCCCGAGCTAGCAGTCATCTTGTTTATCGTACTTGTCATCTTTGGACCGAAGAAGCTGCCTGAGATGGGAAAAGCAATAGGACAGAGCATACGGGAGCTCAAGAAGGCAACTGAAGCAAAGGATGAGGAGAAGCAGGAAGATTCAACGGTCGCAAAGTAACCGAGGCCTTCTCAATATAATAGCAATCAGCAATCAGCCGTCAGCCGTCAGCCACTGTAGGGTGCGTTCCCCGAACGCACCATTAACTAAGAGTTAGTGATTCATCGTTCATAGGTGTGGGCAGGTATTTTAGGTAAACCCTAATAGTATAGAGTATTATTTAGATCCTTCGACTCCACTTCGTTCCGCCTCAGGATGACATCCCTTATTCACCCATTCATCGATTTCCTGCAGCACTTTGGCACTGTGGCACTTGTACCCCCAACCATATCCATCATAAGGTACGTCATACACCAACTAAACTATTGCCGATGCGCAAAGTCCTCCACCTTGTTTAGGCTTGGTAGAATTGGGTAAACATTGATCATGGAAATCGAAAGGGTACAGACACCCGGTTTCCCAGCCTTTCTGCCTTAATCACTGGGGATGAACAATTGATGATAGATCGGAAGGTTTTACGTGAGGCAGGTAAGGCAGCCCGATATTATACAGGCGTGGATGTGGTTATTGCTACCCAGGTATTATTTTCTGGCTAGCTGAAGCAGTAGGTTGGAAAGCGGTTCGTCGGGAGAAGATCATTGTTTTCACTGAATGAAGTTGCATCTAAGTTAAAGATGGTCTCTGAGCCAGCTTTGGACCAGTGGTCAAAAGCGCTAGAGAGAACCATAAGCGGTGAGCTACTTGAAGTTCTCAGGCAAAGGGTTCAGTTCACCCTACATAGGATTGATCGTGGCTTTGCACTCGAGCTAAGCAGGGCCGAATCATCTCTAGATAATGATGGTATAGTTCCACAAATCCTACTCCTGGATAGAGATGAATACCAACTGATACGAGAAGAGCTATCAAAGGCCTTTAAGGAGCAGGTCTACTCCTCGGATTTAGAGACGTGCGATAAGCAGATGGCGGAAAGCCAGATCGACTTTCTCATCCACATTCTTGAGGATTCGGTCGCCGTCAACCTTATATCGGCACTCTTTAATCTCGTCGAGGGGTTGGAAAAAGAAAAGCATTATATCAGAAAAATCCTCAGCGACGTCACCGAGATACTCGAGAAGGACCGCCAGAGGCTGGCGTTTGACCTGCATGATGGCCCGGCACAGGCACTATCCAGTGCCCTTCTTCAGGTCGATGTGCTGGAAGACCAGGTTTCATCCGAAGAGGCTAAGAAAGAGCTTGCGTACCTGAGATCAATCCTCGACCAAGGCCTTTATGAGCTTCGCACTTCAATGTACTCATTAAAACCACAGAGCATGTCGCAGAAGGGGCTCATTGCAAAAATAAAGGGGTACACGAAGCAGTTCTCGTCCAGAACCGGAATTGAGGTCGCCATCCTCGTTGAGCCTGAGGAGCGAGAGCTCCCGGGGGTTATAGAGGTAAACATCTTCCGGATTGTGCAGGAGGCGTTAAATAATGTGTATAAGCATGCCCGGGCAACGCATGTTGTAATCAAGATTTTTTTCAGCGAATCGCAGGTATCCTGCACAATTGAGGATAATGGTATCGGTTTTGACGCCAGCAGTCGGAGCAGCCACATGAAGGGGCTGACCGGCTATGGTCTGGTTAGCATGGGGGATCGGGTTGGACAGTTCCTCGGCACGTTTAATGTCAACAGTGAATTGGGCAAGGGAACTCGTATAGGGTTTAGCATCCCGCTATAGTACAGCGTCACAGACGCTGTACTAGAGAGTAGAAAATAGATAGTAGAGAGTAGATTGAATTATTGTGGGAGATAAGTGAAGGGTGCAGGTTTAAACCCATCTCAGAGCATGTTCGATTCGGTGATTATCAATTATCGCAATTTTTACTTGCCAATTGATGTGCGATGGTGGCATATGTAGTGATTGCAGTATCACATAACTGGTACTAGGGAATACAGGAGTTAGAACTCAGAGTAAAGAACAGGAGGCTTTGGCTCCTGGCTTCTGCATTTTTATAAACTAAAGCAGCATAGGATATGCGGTATGCTAAGCGGTGGTGTGCTTATTGCAGGAAGAGGTGTGAGATATGGGCTGCTTGAAAGTTATGATTGTCGAAGACCACCCGCTTATGCAGGCGGGGATTAAAAAGGCCTTAGAAAAGTTCGATGATATCCGGATCGTCGGTGAGGCATCGACCGGGAAGCGAGCGGTAGA
>DASQQM010000106.1:0-2316 GCA_035643475.1 Anaerolineae bacterium
TACGTTTACCGATTTCGTCCTTTGGCAGGATGGTGGATGCGCCATCCACAAAGTTCTTTCGACGCATCCACACCCGGAGATCGGCATGGTTAACGGCCTGCGGGAACTCGGTGTACTGCCGGGCGAGGCAAGTGACGGTGCGAAGCCTCAGGGAGCCCAGCGCGTGGATATTATCCACGGCTCAACGATTGCCACCAACGCACTTCTTGAGCGAAAAGGGGCAAGGGTTGCACTGATAACCACGAGGGGCTTTACAGATCTAATCGACATCGGGCGCCAAAACCGACCTGAGCTTTATAGGTTCTGGTCCGAAGCGCCAGCGCCATTGGTTGATCGGGATTGCCGGGTTGGTATCGATGAGCGCATCGGTTCTCATGGTGAGGTTATTAAGCCGGTTGATGCGTCCGAGCTTGATTTAGTAGCGCAAGAACTTCGCAATAAGGGCATCAATGCAGTTGCCGTATGCTTCTTGTTCTCGTTCCTTAATCCTACGCACGAGCAGGTAGTAGAGGAGTACCTGCTCGATAACGGGTTCTTCGTCTCAGCCTCGTATAAAATCCTGCCCGAGTACCGTGAGTACGAGCGCCTTTCAACCACTATTGTTAACGCTTTTGTAACACCACTGGTCGCTGACTATCTGGATAGATTATCTGGCAGTTTAGGTAGAGAATTGGCACACAGTTTAAGGATAATGCAGTCAAGCGGGGGGCTTATCTCCGCGAAGTCTGCGGCAGAACAGGCGGTGCGAACTGTTCTTTCAGGCCCGGTTGGCGGAGCTGTGGCCACTGAACACCTGGGAAGTGTCACTGGGAATGCCCACCTCATATCGTTTGATATGGGTGGCACATCGACCGACGTTGGGCTCATCGATGGACGAATTCGCCTTACTACAGAGTTTCAGATCTATGGCTCGCCTATTAAGGTGCCGGTAGCCGATATTCATACCGTTGGTGCAGGTGGGGGCTCGATTGCCTGGGTTGATGAAGGAGGGGCGCTTCAGGTAGGGCCGGAAAGCGCGGGCTCAAACCCGGGTCCCGCATGCTATGGGGCAGGAGAGAGGCCCACGGTAACGGATGCAAACGTCATTCTCGGCCGCCTACACCCAGAGCATTTCCTGGGCGGTAGGCAGAAGCTCGACGTGCATCGCGCCGAGCATGCGCTCGAAAATGTTGGCCGCGCATGCGGCCTTGATACGGTGGTGACCGCAGATGGGGTCATTCGCATCGCCGTATCCAACACGGAGCGGGCTGTACGGAAGATATCTGTTGAGCGAGGGTATGACCCGCGTGACTTTACCCTTGTCGCCTTTGGTGGTGCCGGGCCGATGCACGCCTGTGAGTTGGCTGAAGCTGCGCTCATCCCGAAAGTCTTGGTTCCGCGAACCCCAGGCGTGTTTTCAGCACATGGGATGACTGTATCAGACGTAATAAAGGATTACTCAAAATCAGTTCTGGCGCAGCAAGGCAGTCTTACCAGCACATCGCTAGAGGAATGGTTTATGCCTTTAATTAAATCGGCTATAGCCGATGTATCCGGCGAGGGTTTCGATAGAGAATCTATTGAATTCGAGAAGGCACTTGATATACGGTACGTCGGCCAATCGTTCGAGCTCACGATACCAATTGAGAATTACGACGACGATTACCCTGGCGCTTTTCATAAGACGCACTTGGATAGGTATGGACATGCGAGCCCGGAAGATGAGATTGAAATAGTGGGGATACGGGTAAGGGCGGTTGGGCTACGTGAGAAGCCACAGGAAGCGTCAGTTGCTAGAGCTACCGGGCCGGCGGTGGTAGCATTAACAACGAGCGTGTACTTCGATGGTTGGCGTGAGGCAAACTGCTACCATCGGGAAGACCTGCGTGCCGGGCACATAATTTCAGGGCCAGCACTCATCTTCCAGCTCGATACCACTACCGTTATTCCGCCTGGCTGGGAAGCGGAAGTCGATCAGTACGGAAATCTCCTTTTACAGAAGGAGGCAGAGAGATGCGCGATATAACAAGCATCGACCCGATTGCCATTCGGATATTCGGCAACCTTTTCACATCGATTGCGGAAGAGATGGGAGTTGCGCTTGGCCGCACCGCATACTCCGCGAATATCAAGGAGCGGCGCGATTATTCTTGCGCAATATTTGATAAGGATTTATCCCTTATCGCGGAGGGATCACACATTCCAGTGCACCTCGGCGCGATGCCTCTCAGCCTGATGGGCGCGGCGAAGCATCTCGATTTTAATCCAGGGGACACGATAATAATAAACGATCCATTTACTGGCGGCACCCACCTTCCTGATGTTACGCTCATCTCA
>DASQQM010000107.1:0-13635 GCA_035643475.1 Anaerolineae bacterium
TCTTGGTATCAACAAACGGTAGAGCATCGATATCGATATCAATGCCATGATTTTTCTTTATATTTTTAACCGCATTATCAATAACGGTCAGCGTCCTGAGGCCAAGGAAGTCCATCTTCAGGAGGCCGATCTTCTCAATGCAGCCCATGCTATACTGAGTGACGATTTCCGCATCGCCTTTACGCTGTATTGGCGTGCGATTGGTAAGTTCTTGATCGGAGATGACCACGCCGGCAGCATGGATAGAATCCTGACGCACGAGCCCTTCAAGGTTCCTGGCCATATCGATAACCTGCCTCGTCAACTCATCATTCTCGTAGGCGTCCCTCAGCTCCTGCGATACCTGCAGTGCTGCCTCTATCGTCCACTGCCTGCCATCATGCAGGCCGTCTGGGATGAGCTTTGCAATCTTATCCACTCTGCCATATGGGATATCGAAAACCCTGCCAGCATCGCGGATAGCCGCCTTGGCTGCCATCGTGCCGAAGGTGATAATCTGCGCAACCTTATCCTCCCCATATTTCTGGGTGACGTAATCGATCACCTCCGGGCGTCGCTCGAAGCAGAAATCTATATCGATATCCGGCATGCTTATCCGTTCAGGATTTAAGAACCTTTCAAAGAGGAGGTCGTACGCCATAGGATCAATATTGGTGATCCCGAGGGCGTAGGCAACCATGCTCCCAGCTGCCGAGCCCCTCCCCGGGCCGACCTTGATTCTGCGGGATTTCGCATATCTAACGAAGTCCTGAACCACCAGGAAGTACCCCGGGAAGCCCATCTGTTTGATCACTTCCATCTCGTACTCGAGCCTCTGCTTGTACTGCTCCGTTGGCTCAGAGTACCGCTCGGCAAAGCCCTCATAGCATAGTTTTTCGAAGTAGGAGTCGGCGGTGTACCCCTCAGGTATCTCGTAGTTTGGCAATAGGTACTCTCCAAACTTTATCTCCACGTTGCAGCGCTCTGCAATATCAAGCGTGTTTTTTAGGACATCTGGCCTACCCGGGAAGAGCGCTGCCATCTCCTCACCGGATTTTAAGTAGAACTCATCCGTCTCAAACTTCAACCTGCCCGTCTCAGCGAGCGTTGACCCAGTCTGAATGCATAGCAATACATCGTGCGCCTGCGCGTCGCCCCTATCTGTATAGTGAATATCATTAGTAGCAACGATGGGGATGCCGAGCTCATCGGCAAGCTGAAACATCCCCTTGTTTACCTTCTTCTGCTCAGAAATCCCGTGGTCTTGGACCTCCAGGAAGAAATTGCCGTCGCCGAATATATTATTTAATTTAATGGCTTCCTCTCTTGCCGCCTCATAATTATCATGTTTGAGATGCCTTGCAACCTGTCCCGCAAGGCACGCCGATGTTGCGATCAACCCGTCATGGTATCGCTCGAGAATCTCCTTATCGACACGCGGCTTATAGTAGAAGCCATCGAAAAAGCTCAGGGTGACGAGTTTCATCAGATTACGATAGCCCTGCTCGTTTTCAGCAAGAAGAACCAGGTGAGTATATGACTCATTGCCCTTAGCCTTATCAAAGCGGCTGCCAGGTGCAACATAGACTTCACAACCGATTATCGGTTTAACACCCTGCTTAATCGCCTCTTCGTAGAATTCAACGATACCGTACATAACGCCGTGGTCGGTGAGGGCAATGGCCGGCATCCCCAGTTGTTTCGCTTTACTTACCAGGTCCTTTAGCCTGGAAGCACCATCAAGCAGCGAGAACTCCGAATGTGTGTGAAGATGAACAAACTCCGACAAAGTAGCTCCTTGTTAATCCGGTCTGGTGGTTCGATGATCTGATACCTATAGCCTAGCAAAGCACAGCACGAAGTGGAAGTGATTTACGATTGGTAATTATGGTATACTGTGCCTATAAGTTAACCGCATGATAGGTAGATTTGCCGTATGGATAAGAAGATCCACTGGATAGATAACCTAAAAATTCTAGGGTTGCTTAGCATAATAACCTTCCACTTTTGGCCTATGCTAGACCCTGTAATACGAGACTTTAGCGTCTCCTTTAAGGGTTGGACAATCATTCAGCTACCCCTACGAAATGGATTTCAGGGTACGTTCTTGTTTTTCATAGCGAGCGGGACGGGCCTTGCGCTTCTTATGAATAAGAAGAAAATTACATGGCTTGAATTTTACCGATCACGGGTTTTGAGGATATATATCCCCTACTGGATTGCATTAGCGATAGCTCTGCTCTTTTATTTTTTAGGGTTTAACGTTTCCATCACGCCCCCTACAAATGCACTGCGATGGATAGCTAATATCCTCCTTTTTGACTTGTTTAGCGGGTATACAATCCAGCCCCATCTCTGGTTTTTATTCGCCATCATCCGCCTATATGCGCTTTTCCCATTTATTTACTGGTTTGCAAAAAAGACTGGATTTTCCGGGTTAGCGGGCATGTTTGTACTACAATTCCTGGCTTTCTCTCTCTACAATATCTTTCCTGACCCACTCCTCAAGACATTTCTGACCCGGGTCTTGGTATGGATACTCCCGTTCCATCTCGGAACGTATGTAGGATTGATGCTTGTGAGCAATAGAGAGAAAACGGAGCGCATTTTACATAAATTATTCCCCCTGGGGCTAATTATGTGGGGGGTAGGCACAGTAGCGAATAATTACCCGAAAGGGAATCCGATAACATTTACTTTTATAAGCGTAGGAATCTTAATCGTCGTGTTTAAAGTGGCTTCCCTTAACTGGCGGGTACCTGCAATTAACAACATATCGTACGAGACGTACCTCATACACATCACGGTTTTAGCGCTCTTGAGTCCTACTTTAAAGCTGCTGCCAACCGGCATAATCTATCTTATTTTTCTAGCGATTTCATTATGTGCAGGTTACCTAGTAAAGCGAGCAAGCATTGCGGTGTACGATACCGTGCGCCCACGGTTCGAGCGAGATGCACTGGTATATTCCATCAAGCCAACCGCTGGCAGTTAGAAATTGGTTTTCATGCGGTCAAGGACCAACCTATAGCCATCGGCGCCGTATTCAAGATAGCGTTTTACCCTACTTATTGTCGCAGTGCTCGCCCCAGTTTCTGCCGCGATATCTATATAGGTTTCCCCGGCATCGAGCTTTCTGGCAACTGCCCAGCGCTGGGCCATTGATCTAATCTCGGCTATGGTACACAGGTCCTCAAAGAACTTGTATGCTTCCTCTGGGGTCTCGATCTTCAAGATAGCATTAAATAGGTCATCAACTTGCGTCGTTCGTAGTTTTTCATCGAGCGCCATCGCTATACCTCCAAGCATGGTTTGCTTCAATAGCACATTAACTCTTTATTATTTTAACATAATAAAGAAGATTAATCTGAGGATAACCTCTCCAGTGATGGATACGTTAGAGAATATAGGAGCGAGGATTCAGGAGCCAGAAGAGAAGAATGTGGGAACGAGGATCTAAGAGGATACATCCTTTAAGAAGTAGCCCTAAGGGGCTGAATTACGGTAGATTATGACTAATCGCTGATAGCTGATAGCTTGTCTTCTATTAGATGGTTTTCCACATCAATCTGTTGGCATCAAATTCATATGCTATTAAGCCCTCTTCAAGAAGATAGCTAAGATAGGCCTTCAATGTATCCAGGCAGAGATAATATTGTTGTATGGTGCGTATAGCAAGACCATGTCTCTTGCATATCTCCCAGAGAACAGTTGCCGTTTCAGCGGGAGTGCTGAGGATATGGAGGATATCATCGATAAGCATCTGGATTTTAGCCAAATTTATACTGGCTAACTCTTCTATGTCGTCGGTCGGCGTAACATGAGATGCGATAAAGCTCTTTGCCCCCACCCGCTTCAGCCGTTCTATGGATGCGATCATCTCACCTATATCTACCGCATATATCAGGATCAATCTCTGCCATACTTCAGGGGCAAACACGCTATCACCACAGAAGAACACATCATCAACGATAACACCCATCTGGTTTGGCGAGTGTCCCTTTAGCGGCACTACATCGAATTTCTTGCTCCCAATAGTAATGGATTAATATACATCTTCGTTTACCTGTATAAGCTCCGGCATTCCTATACCTTATCACCTACTCTTATATGGTCGTCACCTTATTTGATAGCGTCCCTATGCTCTCTATTGTAACTTCAATTTGATCTCCCGGTGATATTAGGCCGACGCCTGGCGGCGTCCCCGTAAAAATAAGATCACCCGGACAGAGAGTCATGACATGCGATATGAATGAAACAAGAAAGTCTGGTTTGAAATGCATATTTGAGGTATTTGAGGATTGTTTAACCTCCCCGTTCAACTTTAGTTCGATCTTAAGATTGTTGGGATCGATATCGGTTGCGATACATGGGCCTACTGGTGCAAAGGTATCAAAGCTCTTGGCCCTCGTCCATTGCCCATCTTTCTTCTGGAGGTCACGAGCGGTTACGTCATTTACGCACGTATATCCGAGAATGCGTTCTCTAGCCTGTTCAACGCTTACATGCCTTGCTATGCTTTTCATCACAATGGCGAGCTCTGCCTCGTATTCAACTTGCTTGCTCATCTCGGGGTAGATGATGGAATCACCGGTACTCAGCACCGCCGATGGGGGCTTCAGGAATAGTGTTGGTTCCTCGTGTGGCTCCATGCCCAGCTCAGGTGCGTGTTCGATGTAATTTAGCCCCACAGCGATGATTTTTGAGGGGATGACTGGCTCGAGCAACCTTACCTTCTCGAGGGGATATACCTTATCCCCTACCGTGTATTTCTCAAAGGGGGTACCATCGATTATACGAACTGAATCATCCTCTAGTATTCCGTAGGCGACCGGCCCGCCATAGGAAAACCGAACAAATTTCAACTTCACTCTCCTTAAAACTGGTAATTCGGCAGCTCGGTAACCTGGTTATCGGCTACTGGCTCACCATTTAAGCCATTAAGCCCATTTTCTTCATGCACCCTCTTGTGCATGAGGCCATATTCGACGCTATCTATGAGAGCTCGCCAGCTCGCCTCTATAATGTTTTCCGAGACCCCGATCGTACCCCAGGTCTTCTTGCCATCACCGCTCTCTACGAGAACCCTGGTTGCGGCGCCAGTGCCCTTCTTTTCATCAAGCACGCGCACCTTGAAATCAGTGAGCTCGATGTCGTCCAACGCTGGATATACCGAACCGATCGCCTTTCGAAGTGCTTTATCAAGCGCATTTACAGGACCATTTCCTTCAGCAGTTTCAATAACTACCCTGCCGCCGACCTGGAGCTTAATGGTCGCTTCGGTCGCCACGCGCCCGTCTTCACGCTTCTCCATAATTACCCTGAAGCGCTCGAGTTTAAAAAAGGTGGGGTGTATTCCCAGCGCTTTCCTCAATAGTATCTCGAAGGATGCATCAGCGGCTTCAAAATGGTAACCGACATGCTCTAATCCCTTAACTCTGTTTAAAATATCAGTAACCCTGCGCGGGTCATCAGATAGATCGATCCCGAGTTCCTGGGCCTTAAGGATTACCGTGCTCTTCCCAGCAAGCTCCGACATAACCACTCGCTGAATATTCCCAACCAGGCCTGGGTTTATATGCGCATAGCTGCTATCTGCCCGCTCGATTGCGCTCGTGTGAAGCCCGGCCTTATGTGCAAATGCACTCTGCCCTACATAGGCTTGTTGGGGATACGGGCTTAAGTTTGCAATCTCACTGACTAAGTGCGATGCCTCGGTGAGCAATTTTAGTTGTTCTGGCTGGATAACCTCTATGCCTAGTTTTAGCTGAAGCGCAGGAATTACGGAGCAGAGATTGGCGTTTCCACAGCGCTCACCATATCCATTTATCGTCCCCTGAACTTGGCTGGCGCCCGCCTGTACTGCAATTAAAGAGTTGGCAACGGCACATTCAGAGTCGTTATGCGCGTGGATCCCCAGGGGCGCATCAATTTTTGACTTAACCGATTCGATGATCTCCTTAACCTCGTGTGGGAGTGCTCCACCGATTGTATCGCAAAGAACGAGGCAATCGGCGCCCGCATCCTGCGCCGCTCGAAGAACGTCGATGGCGTACCCCGAGTCGCCCTTATAGCCATCGAAAAAGTGCTCTGCATCGAAAAACACTTCCAGCCCGTTCTCTTTCAGGAAGGCGATTGATTCACCAACCATATTGATGTTCTCTTCCCGGGTTGTCCGTAAGGCGTTCTCGACGTGAACATGCCAGCATTTGCCCACGACACATGCCGCACGTACCCCCGAATCTATGAGCGCTCGCAGATTGGGGTCATCTTCCGCACGGATGTTTTTCCTGCGTGTGCTCCCAAAGGCAACTATCTTCGAGTTCTTAAGCTTTATCTTTTTTACGCGCTCGAAGAATTCCACGTCTTTTGGGTTAGAACCAGCGAAGCCCCCCTCAATATAATGGATGCCGAGTTTATCAAGCTCTTTTACTATCTTAAGCTTATCGGTTACCGAGAATGATATGCCTTCACGCTGTGAACCATCTCTTAGCGTAGTGTCGTATATTTTAACTTCCATCATGCTCATCACCTTGCAAACCTAGCTATTCTTCACATGCTGCGCTGACACTATAAGGTACCGATCGATTCGTACAGCATGAATTCGCATTTACAATTATACCTATCAGCTTGAAGTAAGCAGTAGTTGACGTCACTAGGCGTATTCTAACCAATCGGCACGTACATACTCTAACCAATCGGTATATCTATCATCTTCGCCTTTAACGACCTCAAAGAATTTCTCCTGAAGAGCAACCGTAACTGGGCCAGGACTGCCGATCTCTCGCTTATCAACCTCGCGAATCGGGGTTATCTCGGCAGCAGTTCCTGTTATAAATATCTCATCGGCCAGGAATAGGTCGCTCCGTACGAGGTCGCGCTCAATTACCTCGTAGCCGAGATTCTTCGCCAGCTCAATTACGGTGTCCCTGGTGATTCCCTGCAATATGCTCGCTGATGTCGACGGCGTGTGTATGATGCCGTTTTTAACCACGAATACATTCTCGCCAGTACCCTCGGACACGAATCCCCTGGAATCAAGGAGGATCGCTTCTTCATAGTTGCTATGGATCGCTTCGAGCTTGGCAAGGATTGAGTTTATGTACTGCCCAGTCGCCTTTGCGGCCGGCGGGAGGGAGTTCGGATCTATCCTGTTGAATGAGGATACCATCGCCCTTATCCCGTTCTTCAGGCCATCCTCGCCCAGGTATGTACCCCACGACCATGCGGCAACCGCAACATCAACTGGCGAGTGTAATGGGTTGAGCCCCATCTCGCCGTACCCCCTAAAGGCAATTGGGCGAATATAGCAGCTCTTTAGCTTATTAATCCTGACTAATTCCTTTGTGGCCTCGACAAGCTCCTCAACAGAGTATGGCATCGACATAAGATAGATCTTGGCGGAATCCATCAGCCTCTCTATATGCTCAGTGAGGCGAAATACTGCCGTACCTTTAGCGGTCTCATATGCCCTGATGCCCTCAAAAACACCCGACCCGTAGTGGAGAGCATGGGTTAGCACATGCACATGAGCCTTATCCCAGTCCACAAATTCACCATTTAGCCATATCTTATCAACTTTTTTTATCGGCATCGCATAACCTCCCATTCTAGATACTAAAAACCAGGAACCGAAGTATCTATATACCTTCCTTCACAAGTTCCGCGACCATATCGCCGATTTCAGATGTGCTATATCCCATTTGACCTGCCGCAAGGCTCTTTAGCTTCTCACTCGTGACCTTCATGACCGCTCTTTCAATTCTTGCTGCGGCTGACTTCTCGCCGACATGCTCAAGCATGAGCTGAGCCGCCGAAATCGCAGCAAGCGGATTAATTACATTCATGCCGGTATATTTCGGGGCCGACCCACCGATCGGCTCAAACATCGAAACGCCCTCCGGATTGATATTGCCGCCCGCAGCGATCCCCATGCCTCCCTGGATCATCGCACCGAGATCCGTGATGATATCTCCGAACATGTTATCGGTGACGATAACATCGAACCACTCCGGGTTCTTAACGAACCACATGCTGATTGCATCTACGTGCGCATAATCAGTTTTAATATCGGGATATTCCTCCGCCACTTCGTAGAACGCGCGCTCCCATAGATCAAAAGCGTAGGTAAGCACGTTTGTTTTACCGCAGAGCGTCAAGTTCTTCTCCCTATTTCGCTCGCGCGTGTAATTGAAGGCATAGCGGATACAACGCTCGACACCCTTACGCGTGTTAATACTCTCTTGAATAGCGACCTCATCGGGCGTACCTTTCTTTAGAAAGCCACCCGCACCGGCATAGAAGCCCTCGGTATTCTCACGCACCACAACAAAATCTATATCCTCTGGCCCTTTATCTTTAATCGGCGTATCGACACCTGGGTAAAGCTTAACCGGCCGTAAATTTATGTACTGGTCGAGCTCAAACCTCGTTTTGAGAAGGATTCCCTTCTCCAGGACTCCAGGCTTAACATCTGGATGCCCAATCGCTCCGAGAAGTATTACGTTCATTGCGCGAAGCTCTGCGATGGCCGAATCGGGGAGAATCTCGCCGGTTCTCAGGTATCTATCGCCGCCAAAATCGTAATAGGTGAGCTCGTACTTAAAATTCTCCAGCTCGCTAACGGACTCCAAGACCTTTAATGCTTCCCTTACAACTTCAGGACCGGTTCCATCCCCGGGTATCACTCCGATTTTATACAACTTCTCTCCTCCATATCCTAATCCTCTTTGTATGCACTCGTCGCCGCAACAAGACCGGGGACTCCCGCTAAATGAAGCGCCATATGGATTGTCTCGGCAATCTCTTCTTCACTCGCACCATTCGCCCTTGCAGCATTGGATAGGGCCCTTACCCCTTCAGGGCGCCCAAGTATCGCATCTCCCAGCACCCCCATAAGAAGCTTTGTCTTCACCGGAAGAGCGCCTTCCCTATAGACAAGCTCGCTGAGAGCATTCACCTTTTCTAGCAGTGCCGGGTCATTCTTCTCTATCAACTCTATATATCGTGGTTTAGCCATATAATAAAGCCTCCTAGGAACAGTGGGCTACCCCACCGGCGTCTTTACTTTTTCTCGCACGTAACTGATTAAGCCGCCCTGCTTAATGATGTTATCGATAAATTCCGGGAATGGTTTTGCATAATAGACTTTTCCGGTGGTAAGGTTGGTTATCTCACCTTTGTCGGTATCCACCTGGATCTCATCGCCCGCTGTAATCCCATCGACAGCCTCTGCGCTCTCCAGTATCGCCAACCCGGTGTTTATCGCATTGCGATAAAAAATCCTCGCAAAGGACTTGGCGATAACGCAAGAAATACCCGCTGCTTTTATGGAGATCGGCGCATGCTCCCGGGAAGAGCCACAGCCGAAGTTCTCGTCAGCTACGATAATATCGCCTTTTTTCATCTTGTGTACGAATTCGGGATCGGCGTCTTCCATGCAGTGTTTGCCAAGTTCGGCCGGGTCGCTCGTTTTCAAATAACGAGCGGGGATAATTGCATCCGTATCGATATCTCTCCCAAACTTCCAGACATTTCCTTTGTATATCATAATAACCTCCCTACAGTTCCTCCGGGCTAGTAATCTTGCCGGCTATAGCTGAGGCCGCTGCAACCGCTGGCCCACTTAAGTACACTTCGCTTTCCGGGTGACCCATGCGCCCGACGAAATTCCTGTTGGTAGTCGCGAGCGCCCGCTCACCCTTGGCCAGTATTCCCATGTGACCGCCGAGGCACGGGCCACATGTAGGTGTGCTGACGGCAGCCTTTGCGTCTACGAATATCTCAATTAGCCCCTCCTTCATGGCTTGGCGGTAGATATCCTGGGTTGCGGGAATAACAATGCACCGCACCCTCTTATCGACCTCGTGGCCCTTAAGAACCTGGGCTGCAATTCTCAAATCCTCAAGCCTTCCATTAGTGCACGATCCTATTACCACCTGATCAATCGCAACGTCTCCAACATCGCTTATCCCACGAGTATTGGAGGGCAGGTGCGGGAAGGCCACTTGCGACTCGATGTCGGCGACATCCCACTCGTACGTTGCGGCATACGCCGCATCCTCATCGCTATGGTACGCGGTAAAGGTGCGATGTGAGCGACCCTCGACATAATCAAGGGTTTTGTTATCCGGCGCTATAATGCCGGATTTACCGCCCGCCTCGATCGCCATATTACACATCGACAAACGACTGTCAATGGAGAGCGAAGATATCGCTTCCCCAGTGAACTCCATAGCCTGGTAAAGTGCGCCGTCCACACCTATTTTGCCGATGGTATATAGTATAAGGTCTTTACCAGTAACCCAGGGATTGAGATGTCCCTTAAAGATAAACTTTATCGATGATGGAACCTTAAGCCATGTCTCGCCCGTTGCCATGGCAGCTGCAAGGTCAGTACTGCCCACACCGGTTGAGAATATCCCTAACGCACCATATGTGCAGGTATGCGAATCGGCGCCTATTACCGCATCACCCGGTAGCACTAACCCCTGTTCGGGGAGGAGAGCATGCTCTATACCCATCCGCCCCACTTCAAAATAGTTGGTTAAGTCCTGTTCATGGGCAAACTGCCGCACCATGCTACACTGCTCCGCCGAATCGATATCCTTATTGGGCGCAAAGTGATCGGGGACAATAGCGACCTTGTCCTTATCGAAAACCCGATCGACCCCGATCTGCCTGAATTCCTTAATCGCGATTGGCGCCGTTATGTCGTTGCCCAACACTAGATCGAGCTTGACGTTGATTAAATCTCCAGGGCTTACTCTATCCTTTTCCGCATGAGCTGCGAGTATCTTCTCGGTTATTGTCATTCCCATAAGCAAACTCCAATCCTTGAGCTAAAATACTTCTTTATCTATCTATAGACGTAAGCTGCTTAAAAGTAGCTACCAACGGTAAGCTATCAGCTATCGGCTAGAAAGGCTCTTCGCTCCTTATCTACTGCAAGCCGATAGCTGATAGCTTCCTTAAATACTGAGCGCTTTGTTTATTGCATTCAGGTAGGCTCTGGCGCTGGCCTCGATGATATCAGTGCTTACTCCCCTGCCCAGTACGGGTTTACCATCTATCTCGAGCTGGATGGTAACATCCCCTTGAGCATCAAGGCCCTCGGTAATCGAGCTTACGTTATAGCTGATAAGCTGACCCCTTACCCCTGTTGCCCTCTTTATTGCTTTACAGGCAGCATCAACCTGACCGTCTCCAGTGGAGGTCTTCTCGATTACTTCGCCGTTTTTCCTGAGTCGAACCATCGCCGTCGGGACAGTATCAGTGCCGCTAAAAACGTGAATATATTCAAGCGTGAAGATATCAGAGGCGGTTCTCACTTCATCGGCAAGTATCGCTTCGATATCGATGTCCGTTATTTCGGCCTTCTTATCGGCCAAATCCTTAAACCGCTGGAATGCGTTTTCGAATCCACTATCATCATCAGATTGGTACCCGAGTGATTCGAGATGCTTCCTGAACGCATGCCTTCCCGATGTTTTTCCAAGGATAATCGCACTGGTATTTATTCCAACCCTTCTCGGGTCGATAATCTCAAATGTCGATCGCTCCTTAAGAACGCCATCCTGGTGTATGCCCGACGAGTGCGCAAATGCATTTCGCCCCACGATCGCCTTGTTTGGCTGCACCTGGTAGCCGGTAAGATTGCTGATCATGCGACTCGTCTTGCTAATCTCTTCCGTCTTTGTGTTCGTGTACTTGCCGAGAGTGGTACGCCTGGTATCGAGTATCATCGCAATCTCCTCAAGCGCGGTATTTCCGGCGCGTTCACCGAGACCGTTTATAGTACCTTCAACCTGGGTAGCCCCATTTATAACCGCCGCGAGCGCATTTGCCGTTGCTATACCGAGATCGTTATGGCAGTGCACGCTCACAATGACATCTTTCATCGCCGGGACAGCTGCAATAAGGTCAGCGATGAGTTTCCCAAACTCATCGGGGGTAGCGTAGCCAACGGTATCAGGTATATTTACAACGGTTGCCCCGCTCTCTATCGCGGCATCAATGATCTTGCACAAGAAATTGAAGTCTGACCGAGTCGCATCCATGGGCGAGAATTCGACATCCTCAACATAGGATTTAGCCCTCTTAACTGCATGAACTGCCATATTCAGCACATCATCTCTCGTCTTCCTGAGCTGGTGCTCAATCTGAGTGTCTGAGGTCATTATAAACGTGTGGATGCGTGGCCGCTCGGCGTCTCTTATGGCCTCAGCCGCTCTGTCGATATCCGCATCGACGGCCCTGGCAAGTGCGGCGATTATGGGCTCCCTTATCTTTTTAGCAATAGTGCTAACAGCATCGAAATCACCCTGAGAGGTTATTGGGAAGCCCGCCTCGATGACGTCGATGCCCAGCTTTGCGAGCTGATCGGCTATCTCGAGCTTCTCTCGTGTGTTTAAACTGATTCCGGGCGATTGCTCGCCGTCTCTTAAGGTTGTGTCAAATAAGTATATCCGGTTCTTGTCCACAGCCATTGGTATTACCACCTCGCAGAGTAAAGCAAAATTACTTAATAGCCTCAGCTGTCAGCTTTCAGCTATCAGCTTAAAGACGGAGAACTAAAAAGCTGAGCGCTGACAGCTGATTGCTTACCCAAATTCTAGACCTACTTTATAACACCATAAACTTTGCAAAACCTATACCGGCCGCTGATTTCATTTCTTCGATGACGGAATCCGGGATCGGTGTGTCGACGTTTACCCCCATCAGGGCTTCTCCCCTGATCTTCTTCCGCCCTACCTGCATGTTCGCAATATTTATATCATGCTTGCCAAGAGTCGTCCCGACTTTCCCTATCATGCCGGGGATATCCTCATATCTGAAGAACGCCATGTACTTAGATGGGACCATGTCGATATCGAACTCGTAAACGTTTACAAACCGCTCCTGATTTTTCTTGCCGACAAGTGTGCCGGCAACCGATATCTCTGTTCCACCATCGCGACCGCTTACTCTAATTACGTTAATATAGTCCTTCGAGGACGATTTCTTGCTCTCATTGATCTCGATTCCCCGCTCATCGGCAAAGATCGGCGCATTCACGTAGTTAACCTGCTCCTCTACTATCTTATCGAACACCCCTTTAAGGATGGCGATCGTGAGAAGCTTGGTCTCGTGTTGCGCAATCTGCCCGACATATTCGATATCAATCGAGTGGATACCTTCCTCGGCCAGCTCATTAAGGAGCCGTCCCAGCTTTTCCGCAAGAGGTAGGAACGGTTTTACTGCCTCCATCGCCTCGATAGGGATAAGCGGAATATTGACCGCGTTGCTGACAAACTCACCGTTAAGACCGGCGATTACCTGCTCGGCGATCATAATACCTGCCTTATCCTGCGCTTCAACAGTTGAGGCTCCCAGATGGGGGGTTAACACCGTCTGATCGAAGTCAAAGAGTGGACTCTCCGTTAAGGGCTCATGATCAAACACATCGAAGCCGATTCCTGCGACCTTTCCGCTCTTTAACGCATTGAGCAATGGCTCAGATTGGTAAATACCACCACGGGCGGTATTTACCAGCCTTATGCCATCTTTCATTATGGCAAACTCCCTGTCCCCAATAAGCCCCATTGTCTCCTTTGATTTAGGAAGGTGGACTGTTAAGAAGTCAGCGACTTTTAATACCTCATCTAATTTTGCCGC
>DASQQM010000108.1:0-4359 GCA_035643475.1 Anaerolineae bacterium
CCAAGGTCGCAAGCCTCGGTCGCCTTCGCTCTGCCCCTATGGCTCCCGGATTTGTAGCCCAGCTGAGGAAGACGAAGAGCGATATTTACCATCTCCACTTCCCAAACCCCACCGGCGAGACCGCATTCCTCCTGGCCAGACCAGAGGGTAAGCTTGTCGTTACCTACCATAGTGATATTGTGCGGCAGAAGGTACTCCTGAAATTTTACCGGCCTCTCCTTGAGAAATTTCTCGATAAGGCCGATCGGATAATTGTAAGCTCTCCAAATTTAATCGAGAGCTCGCCTTTCTTGCAAAAGGTGAGGAGTAAATGCAGGGTCATCCCGTTTGGTATATCGGCAGATTGGCTGGCGCTAACCCCGGAGGTAGGGAATAGGGCGAGTGAAATCAGGCGTACATATGGCCCTAAGATAGCGTTTTTCTTAGGCAGGCTTATATATTACAAGGGTGTTGATTATCTAATCAGGGCTATGCAACACGTTGAGGGAACGCTCATAGTTGCCGGTGAGGGCGAGCTCGGTCCTGAGCTCAGGCGGTTGGCAGAAGACCTAAAGGTAAAAGAGAGGGTTATATTTGTAGGTACATTATCCAATGAGGAGCTCGCTGCCTATTATCACGCCTGTGACGTGTTTGTCCTGCCGTCAGTTGAATCAAGTGAGGCTTATGGCCTGGTTCAGCTCGAGGCCCATGCGTGCGGAAAGCCGGTTATTAGCACTAATCTGCCGACAGGCGTGCCGTTTGCCAATAAAGATGGTGTTTCCGGGTTAATCGTTCCCCCAAGGGATTCCGATGCTCTTGCTAAGGCCATACACAAGCTCTTCGATGATGAGCTTCGCACGAAGCTGGGGAGGCAGGCGAAGGAGCGGTTCGAAAGGGAATTCACTAGCAAAGCAATGGTCGAGCGCGTATTGGAGGTGTATGGGGAGGTCATTTAAGGTGCCAATGTGCCGAGGTGCCAATGTGCCAATGCTATAATAAGCAATGTATCGCTCATTATAGCATTAAAGGGATGGAGAAGGTGATGATTAAGAGGTTTGAGGATATCGAGGCATGGCAGGAGGCACGACAATTAAACAACATGGTTTATGAACTTCTTAAGAAACCCTGTTGCCAGTTTGAGTTTTGTTTGCAAGATCAGATTAAAAGAGCGAGCATATCAATAATGGCTAATATAGCCGAAGGATTTGAGCGAAGAACTGATAGGTCTTTTGCTCAGTTCTTGAATTATGCTATAGCCTCGGCCTCGGAACTACAGAGTCATCTCTATGTTGCACTAGACCAAGGTTTAATCGATACCGATGAGTTCGAGCAAGCGTATGAAAAAATAACTCGTATAAAAGGATTAGCTGGAGCATTCATAAGATACCTGCGTAAGAAAGATAGGCAAAGCTAACCGTATTAATTATTGAGGGTGTTATTCTTGAGCTATAGATGCCGCAAAACAAACCCTGGGATTTTAAACTCGACCAATTTTGCGCGAGTTCCCTCGTGAACGCTGAGATTTTTGTTTTTACGGATACTCAAAAACCTCGGAATTTGTTCTGCGGGTAGTATAGATGTGTCTGTTTTGACATTGGCACGGGAGACATTATGAACAAAAAACAGTGGATCCTATTTTCTTTAGTAAATGATGCCATACTGATTAATATAGCGATAATCGCGGCATTTCTGTTGCGATTTGCCGGTGATCTGCCGATCTATAATTTCCAGGCATACACCAGCCTTGCCCTCTTTATTACCGCAGTTCAGATAGGGGCGCTCTACATCTACGATCTCTATGATGTTGAGGAGGTTGGCGATAGTTGGGGCATCGCATCAGCAGTTGTAAAAGCGGTTACCCTTGGTTTGATACTAAACGTGTTTTTAACGTTCTTTGGGCGATTTTTCTCGTTTCCGCGACCCGTTTTTCTCATCGCCTGGCTCGTGCAAATACTGTTCTTGAGTGGCTGGCGGGTCATTGCAACGAGGGTCCTAAAGATCAAGTGGCCTGTACAGAGGGTTCTTATAATTGGACACGGCGAGCAGGCCGGCGAGATCATAAGCGAGCTCAAGACGCGCGCCAATTGGGGGTACCAGGTAGTCGGTTTGGTTTGCAACAATAAGCAGCATATCGGCAGAACGGTTGATGGCGCGAGGGTATTGGGAACAACCGATGATCTCATCCCGCTCGTCCACTCCCATAGTGTTAACCGAGTAATAGTCGCATCGCCGATCGCCCACCGTGAGATGCTGGAGGAACTCGCATATTCATCGCTTACCGACGTGCGCTTAGAAGTAATTCCCGATCTCTACGAGATCTATATCGGTAACGTCGATCACACCCTTATAAGCGATATCCCACTCATACAGCTGACGCGCGATCCAGCGCCCAGCTGGGTTTACTCGCTGAAGAGGGTGAGCGATATGGTCGGCGCTGCGCTGGCGCTACTGATCGCTTCGCCAGCGATATTCGTCGCTGTGGTTGCGATAAAACTGACGTCACCCGGCCCGGTTATCTATAGACAGCTACGGGTCGGTCAATCAGAGAAGGTGTTCTACATATATAAATTTCGCACCATGGTGGCGGATGCCGAGGCTAAGACGGGGCCGGTTCTTGCGACCGAGGGCGATAGCCGGATAACGCCGGTTGGCCGGGTTCTTCGAAAATTCAGGATAGATGAGCTGCCCCAGCTCGTAAATGTTCTAAAGGGAGAGATGAGTTTTGTTGGGCCGAGGCCCGAGCGCCCCTTCTTTGTCGAGCAATTCAAGAAAGAGATCCCGGGCTATGGCGAGAGGTTTAAAGTAAAGCCAGGCGTAACAGGGCTTGCCCAGATAAACGGGGGGTATGCGACGAACGCCCGTAATAAACTTAAATACGACCTCATCTACATCTACCACCAGTCCTTTTTCCTTGATATAAAAATAATATTAACAACGCTGAAAGTGTTGTTGACTGGTCGAGGCGCGATGTAGAGGATCGAGGACTTTGTAGAAGATTAATAGCTATAACGCATGGATTTAATATACACTTAGTGGTATTTTTGTATAGTGCCGGTTGGCGCCTACTGGGACGTAGCTGGCAATGTACGTATATTGTGATAACGCCTTAGACAGGAGCTTAAAGCAGATGACGAAGAAAAGTAACAAGCAACCAACTAAGCGTACTAAGCAGTCGGCCAAGGCTACAAAGCAATCAACTAAAGTCACTAAACGGCCACCTAAAGCTACTAAGCAATCAGCCAAAGGTACAGGGCAATCCACACGATCAAGACAGTTTGATCAATGGGCGTTTTACGCCTTTCTTGCAATTGCTGTTGCCCTCCCACTTGCGATGTCCCGGATCACCTTCGACCAGTTCGATATTGCAAAGGTACTTGCCTTACGCATACTAACATTGCTTACCCTTGCATTCTGGGTCGGAAGAATGCTGACATCCAGAACGCCAGAGCTTCGCTGGAGCAAGCTTGATTTCATCGTCATCGGCTTCCTGGTTCTCACTTTTATATCGACCATCACATCGATCCACCTCCCCACTGCGCTTCATGGAAAGTTCAAGCGCTATGAGGGACTGCTGACCTTTATTAATTACGGCATCATATATTTCCTGGCGCTCCAGCTGTTCACCGGCTTTGATAGGCTGTCAAAATTGAGCAAAACGATAGTTATTACCGGAGGGCTGGTCTCCCTTTACGGGGTCATGCAGTACGTGGGGCTGGATCCGCTCAAATGGGCCACCCTCCCATTTGAACAGAGAAGGAGTTTCTCCACATTCGGTAACCCGGACCTTTTAGGCGGCTTCCTCGTCATCCTGGTTCCCCTTGCAGTGGCCGAGTTTTTAAAGGCGAAGGATGCAAGGGGGAATGCCATCATGGGGACCAGTCTCTTCTTTAGCCTCATGTGCCTGCTTACTGCGTTTACCCGCGGTGCCTGGCTTGGCGCTGGGGTGGCGCTCCTTGTATTTGCCGTAATTAGCGGTAGGGCGATCCTGTCAAACCCGAAGAAGATACTCGTGGTGCTCGCCGCCTTTGTCGGCATCTTCATGGTGATAGCGGTCTACTCGGCGAGCACCGGCCACAATGTTCTGAACTTGGTTGAGCGGATAAAATCGGCAACTGAGCTTACCGAGGGAAGCGCCGGGTCACGGCTTGAGATATGGAAAGCCGGCCTCAAAATGGTCCAGGCAGACCCGCTTACTGGCCTTGGGCCGGATACCTTCAGGCTCGGTTCAGAGCGGTACGAGACATATAAATACGTGAAGATGGGGCAGGGGCAGACCGTTGCCGATAACGCTCACAACTGGGTTATCCAGCTTGCTGCCGGCGTCGGGGTGCCGGCAACCCTGTTACTTACCATTTTATTTGCGGCGGTTGTCATCATTGC
>DASQQM010000109.1:0-3291 GCA_035643475.1 Anaerolineae bacterium
ATATCTGATTTCGAGGGGATATCTGCCTCAGCGATGGCCTTTTTGACCTCCGCCTTAACCGTTTCCCGGAGCTGCTTGCGCGCCTCGGTTCCGCGCCGCATAAGCTCCTTAACCATAGATGCCCCTTGTTCGCGTGTTATCTCCCCCCGTTCGACGAGTTCATTGACAAGCTCTTGGGCTCTCTCGGCGGTAAGAGAGACAGCTCCAATGCTTAACAATAAGATTCTTCTTATTAGGTCTGCCATTTTCTTTCCTCCTTCATCAGGTTTCTGCTACCCGATTTTCCAAATAAATAAACTCGCCGGCCGCTAGTACAGCATCTTTGATAAACGATACCGGAGCTTTTAGGGCACGTACCGACCCATAACACCGGGCTCTTTTTGCAATATACCCACAAGCGTATTGGGTAATAAATAGAAGTGTACGGGTTGACCATGTATGCGAGCGACTGCTGCTATACATAGCAAATCAGACCTTCATCAAAATGTTAGGGCTTTGACGGATTATTCGAGAAGAGGGGATGATAGATGACCAATACATCCATACTGCTGTGGATGGTTTGCACCATACTGCTAATTATCTGGGGAATCAGTGTGTTGATCAGTCTCGCCGGTGGCTTTATTCACCTGCTGCTCATCATATCTGTGCTGGTGCTGGTAATAGGCCTCGCCAGCACATGAGGTGCAGCACTGTATGCGCTCCTTTACCGCTCCCTCGAGCGCTGTACGATGCCGACGAGCGACCGTAGATCACCTATGGTTGTGCAATCCGCCTTATCAACCTGATCGGTTCGATCAATCAAGACGGGGGTGATCCCGACACCCCTCGCACCAATAACATCGGCATAGTAATGGTCCCCTACGTGCAGCGTCTCTTCCGGCGACACGCCTGCCCTACCAAGCGCCATATGAAAGATGTCTGGCTGGGGCTTCATCCTCCCTACCACCGCCGAGCACATTACGAAGTCGAGATACTCGGTTATGCCGATACCGGCACAGAGGTCAGAGAGCCGGCTATCCCAGTTCGATACCACGCCAATCCTTACGTCCATATCCTTTAATTCCTGAAGGGTTGATTGAACATCTGGGAAGAGCTGCCACCTGTGGTGAGAGCCGAATTCATCGTAAATCTCTTTAGCCAATCTGCGACCATCGCCATTGATGCCGACCCTTTCGGCAACAAGCGTGTATAGCTCGATCCAGAGAGCAGCCGATTCCTCTTCAGAACTCCAAAATGTATCGTCCTGCCAGTACCTCTCTTCGTAAAAGCGGTCCCCGGCAGCGATTGCCTCCTCAAGAGCTTGCGTTTCAATCTCGTACCCGCTTCGACCGAACACCTCGGCGCAGACCTGCTCCACCGATGGATATGGACGAAGGAGGGTGTTTCCAGCATCAAAGAATACCGCTTTATATCCCATCACGCTCACCGGTCTATTCATTAGAATCTAGTTTTCCTTCAACCCGCTGTAGGGCGTTGTTAAGCTCATGCTGGCGCATGGCCGTCGTAAGATCACCCCTGGTCTTCTCCATGACCGAGCGTGCCAGGTCGGTGATCCGGCGCAAGCCCGGCGTGAGCGCATCTGGGTAATCAAATGATATTAAGAAGTAGTAGACATCATCCATTATAGTCAAGAATCGCTCGCCCTCGGTGAGTTTCCCACCGCGGATGATGTCGAGGATATGCCTCCTGAGTTCGCCCATCGCCTCGCCAAGCCCGGAAAGGAACGGAGGATACCCGACCACCAGTGAGTCCGGATCGGGCAGTGGGGTCCCCGTAACCAGGGCGAAGGTGGTCATTCCCTCACTATACTCCTTCTCCGCATCCTGCAAGAACCCGGCAAAGTATACCTCTGGATACGCCTTAAGAGCCTCCTGTGCCTTAACGAGGGAGGACTTAGCCTCTCCCAGGTGCTTCTGTGCCTCTTCGTACTTCTCCCGGTGGATAGCGCGTATCGCGACACTGGAGGAGCGTATCACCTGTCGTGCCAACGGCAGGGCAATCTCCCTCGCCCTATTTTTTGCATCAAGGCTTTCCCTTACCTTACGGTCGATATCTCCAAGTTCTAACTCTTTTCCCTTTAGCATAGTATTAAACCACCTTTACCATAACCTAGCTTTTCTCTTTGTTATCGGCTAGGAACCATCATCCGTTACTACTTTAAGCCCGCTGCGCTCCTTTATCTCCTCGAGCACCCTGTGCAGGTCCTCTATGGAAAAAATATAGGACTCGCCGCAGAAATTGCAGGTAAGCTCCACGTTCTTCCCCTCCAAGATCATTTCCTTTACCTCTCTAACGCCAAGAACGATGAGAGTTCGCTCAGCTCGCTCTCTTGAACAACCGCACGTAAACTGGAGGTCCTGTTTCTCCTCGAACTCGATATCTAAGCCCTCGAGGGCATTTTGAAGCATCTCTTCCGCATTTAACCCGATATTTACCATATCGCTTACGGGAGGAATCTTCGAGATATTTTCCTCTACCTTAGAGAGAACCCGGTCATCGGCCCCGACCAGCGGCTGCACTATATAACCACCGGCGGCCGCTACTGAGTTATCAGGAACAACGAGCACACCGAGGGCAACAGCTGATGGCTGCTGCTCCGAGGAGGCGTAATAATAGCTGATATCCTCTCCGACCTCCCCACTTACCAGCGGAACTATTCCCCTGTAGGGCTCTCGTAAGCCAACGTCTTTTACGACCGACAATATTCCATTTGTCCCAACTGCCCGGCCCACGTCGAGCTTGCCAGCCCTCGATGGCAGGTGTATATGTGGGCGGCCGACATAGCCACGTACGTTTCCCTTGGCGTCCGCATCGCCGGTCACCTCTCTTAAGGGGCCATCGCCCTTAATCTGAACGGTTACTTTATTACCATCCTTTAGCGTACTCGCGATCAGCGCCGCCCCCGTCATCACGCGCCCGAGGGCCGCCGTTGCCGTTGGGTACGTATCCTGGCGACGCCGCGCCTCTTCAATCGTATCAGTAGTAACGGCAGCGATCGCCCTGATCATCGAGCTGGCAGCAGTTGCCCTTACTATATGATCCTGCATAGATTATCAATCCTATCTTCGTATTGAAAATGATTCGAACTCGCCTTTCGGCAGCTCCCATTCGACCGCGACATTATCGACCGCGGCTGTCGGAGGCCCCTGCCAGCACCACTCAATCAGAGCATGAACCGCGGCGTCTTCGCCCTCAACCAGCGCCTCAACCTCACCGCCTAGAAGGTTTCTCACCCAGCCTCTTACCCCATAGCGATCGGCTACCTCCTTCATGCTGGAGCGGAAAAACACC
>DASQQM010000110.1:0-12924 GCA_035643475.1 Anaerolineae bacterium
GCTTCTCTTAATTCGTCTATCTCGTCTTCGGATACGCTGAAGTATTCCGGGTCCTGGAAATACCGGTCGATGGCATGGCGATATACCCTGACAACAGTCGCAACGTACTCAGGCGATTTCATCCGGCCTTCGATTTTTAGCGCCCTCACCCCAGCCCTAGCGAGCTCGGGAATCAACCGCATCCCACACAAATCGCGCGTGCTTAAGAGGTGATTCCCCGGCGTTGGCCATACCTCTTCTCTATCGCCGCCCGCGACAAGGGTATAGCTCATGCGACACGCCTGCGGACAAAGGCCGCGGTTTCCACTGCGATTTCCAACCATACTGCTAAATAAGCACTGCCCCGAATAAGAGAAGCAGAGCGCACCGTGGATAAAAGTCTCAATCGGCACATCGGTTGAACTGCAGATACCTACAATCTCGTCGATCGAGAGCTCGCGAGCAAGCGTTATGCGATTCACGCCCATCTGCTCGAGAAGCTTCACCGCCGCTACGTTATGGGTGTTCATCTGCGTGCTAGTATGTACACCAAGCTCAGGAAAAGCGTGCTTTACTGTTCTGAGAATACCCCAATCCTGAACTATCACCGAATCCACACCAGCATTGCTGATATGGGCAAGGCTTTCAACCGCCGAGGGAAGCTCATCATCTGAGATGAGCGTGTTAAAAGCGACGTATACCCTAACATCCCTCAGGTGCGCTTCCCTGACCACATCGGCGAGCTCGCCGATGGGAAAATTTTCTGCCTGTCTCCTTGCGCTGAACTTATCGATCCCTAGATAGATAGCATCAGCACCGTTGTTTATCGCGGCCTCAAAAGAACTTCTATTACCGGCAGGAGCCAGGAGCTCTAATTGTTTACCATCCATACACCTTACGCATCCTTCTTAATACCATTAGCCCATATTCCCCAATCAATAGTGAATAAAGCCTGATCTTTATCTGTAGGCCAATCAAAATATATATGCTCCTAATCTGCATCCATAGATTACCTTCTTTTCCTACAAACCGCGAGCTGTGAGCTATGGGTTACTGCCCTAGAATATCACCGGGTCGCCGGACGAAACAAGGAATATCCAAACTTATGCTTACTCTTTGATGAACTGGGTATATATTCCACAACATCGATCACCAAAGTATCAGCCAGGAACATATCGCCGCTGGATGAAGCAAGGAAAGATTTTTCTTTTTTTGTGAGTCGCCTACCCATCAAAGCCTTTAATTCTTAAAAATTAGATAATTTTTCGGCTCATCGAGCTTTTAAGAACGTTTATAGGGAATAGATAAGTCGTGCAAATGTAAAGACCATAAGTGTGGCATAGTAGTGGAGAGAGTGATAGTTCTTGAAGCGATTCATATCTGCAGTTCTATTAGGGTTCCTTGTTACTGTATTTTTTGCTAATACTCTTGCAAGTGAGGCAAGCGAGCTCATAGTTGGTGAAAAAGAGAGCATCATGAGAAGTGCCCAAAGATCCTATATTTTTGCGGATGATGGGAGAACAGTTTTAGCGCGGCTTTATCTCGAGAATCGTGAGGATATACCCCTTGCCAATGTCCCCAAGCATGTTCAGGATGCGGTTATAGCGATTGAGGATGAGCGCTACTATGAGCATAATGGGGTCGATTACTACGGGATAGCACGAGCGCTCATCACCAATGTAAAAAATCACCGTATAGTAGAAGGCGGGAGTACCCTTACCCAACAGTATGTGAAAAATACTATTGGGAGCAAAGACAAAACGCTCACAAGAAAATTAAAGGAAGCGGTAATCGCGTATAGGCTGGAGAAGAAGTACACGAAAGAGCAGATACTCGAAGCATACCTGAACACCATCTATTTTGGGCAGGGCGCATATGGTATTGAGGCGGCCGCAGAAGTATTTTTCGGCAAGAAAGCTAGTGACCTTACCGTAGCAGAGGGAGCCCTACTTGCAGGCCTTACCAAATCACCGCTCGAGTTCTCGCCGTACTATAACCCCGATAGAGCATATGAAAGGCAGGCGGTAGTGCTCGATCGCATGGCTCGCTTAGGATTTATTACGAAGGAAGAGGCCGAGGCAGCTAAGAAGGAGTCTCCTAAGGTTATACCTAAGAAGGAAGAACAAGTCATCGCTCCCTACTTCGTGGAATATGTTAAACAGATGCTCATAAAGGAATATGGCGTTGATAAGGTGTTTAAGGGCGGGCTGCGCATCTACACAACGCTCAATGTGGGAGCTCAGAGAAATGCCGAGCGTGCTATCGCAACCTCGCTTTACCTCCATAAGGACCCCCAGGCCGCACTCGTGTCGATCGATCCAAGAAACGGCCACATTGTCGCGATGGTAGGGGGACGAGATTTCAAGAACGTCAAATACAACCTTGCAGTTCAGGGGAAGCGCCAACCAGGATCATCATTTAAGATGTTTGTTCTCGTCACTGCACTTGCGATGGGCTACAGCCCGAATGATACATTCAACTCCAGCTCACCGCAGGTAATACGCATATCCCCCAACCGCAATGTCCCACCGTGGACGGTTCGTAATTGCGAGGGCCACGGTCATGGCATGATGACGCTCCGCGAGGGAACCGTTCATTCGGTTAACGCCGTATATGCCAACGTCACAATGAAAGTTGGGGCGGCGAATGTCGCAAAAGTCGCTCACAAAATGGGTATTACTACACCACTCGATCCATACCCGTCTATTGGTATAGGTGGCCTTACTATAGGAGTCTCTCCGCTTGAGATGGCATCGGCCTATGGGACGCTTGCAAACGGCGGCGTGCATGTTGAGCCCAATGCAATTACCAGGATAGAGGATTTCGACGGCAATGTTATTAAAGAGGTTGTACCGGAAGGTAAACTTGTCGTTAAGCAGAATGTAGCTTATCAGGCTACCGAGATATTGCAAGGTGTAATTCAGCGGGGCACGGCGACGCGTGCGAATATCGGAAGACCCGCCGCTGGTAAGACGGGAACCAATCAGTTATACCGGGACGCTTGGTTTGTCGGTTACACCCCCAGTCTAGTTACCGCAGTATGGATGGGGTATCCGGAGGCGCAGATATCGATGTACAACGTCCACGGGAGCCGTGGCTTCGGTGGTATCATCCCGGCAACAATATGGCGCAAATATATGAGCTCTACGCTTAAAGGCACACCGGTACTTAATTTTCCAAAAGCCACCTGGAGCAATAAGCAGAAGGGTACATCGTATACATCGAGCTCAACGTCGAGCTCATGGTCGGATAGCGCCAGGTCCTATATTAAAAAGAGATGGAATAAGTGGAAAAAAGGCAATAAAAAACGGGGGGCCTTAGAGCAGGCCCCCCAGCCGCCCCCTCCTCCACCTAGCGCAAACTCCGCTCCATCGACGAACTATACTCCTCCGGCAAACAATGCGTCGCCACCCGTAAGCCCCCCATCAACCAGTAATCAAAATCAGCAGAACCGGACCGACCAAGGCAACGGAAACGATGGTAGTAACAACCCGGGAACCTCAACGCAAAGTCTTGTACAGGAATAGTTTACGTAGGATCGTTGATTAGTAAATAAATAAAGGGTTGCTCAATATAACATAACAACCCTTCACCAGCACTATGTCCCGCTATGGTGAACGCTAACTGCGCCCTACTCGCACCAGGCCGGATGTTGTGAGTATGCCCACGCCGTTAGCCGCAAGTTTATCGAGAAAGAGGTTCATTCCGATAGCATCGCTGGCTATATGCCCAGCTATTACCACATTCATGCGGCTCTCACTCGCCTTCTTGCGCAGCTTTTCCCCAAGGTGCATACCCACAATCGTCCCAACACCCGCTTCGGCAAGCTTTTCAATAGCCCCCTCCGGACCCTCGGTGCCACCGGTCATGTCGACTACGATCTTCCCTGGCCTTTTACTCGCATCACCCACTAGGATTGTTGGCCCTACCTTATCAAGCGCCGCTGCTTTATACTCGGGTATCTCTCTCAACACCTTAACGATATCGCCTACCGTATCTGGCGCTTTCTCATCCAAATACCTCTGGACAAAATCGTTTACAAGGTTATCGCAGGGCGTATGGCAATTCATAAATGCAATACCCAGTAGTTTGGCCGCATCGACCGCCCGGTTATGATTTATTGGCATCAAGGAGCGGCGCACCTCTGCCATTCGCTCGTCTATCAGAACATCTCCGATGTTAATGGGAACGCCGAGCTTCGCCCATATATCTGCCTGCATGCCCATTACGTCCGCGAGCCCTGCAAGGGCTCTCCCTTCGGGATGGTGTGCCAGGAGGAGGTTAACATGCTTACCTTTCTCCCTCAACCGATCGGCAATGACTACTTCCTGAGCTTCGATATCTATCCCGGCCAGGAGGCCATAGACCTCCATCTCCGGATCCCCAGCAAGAATCCTGGTATCCGAGTATGGGTTATCGAGGGCTTCAATATCAAAAAACTCTTTCTCTTCTTCCTTTAGGCCCTCATAGGCCTCCTTTTTTTTGTTCAACAACTTTTGAATTTCCTCATCTCCACGCGGGTCGTACTCGATTCCAACCTCTATCGCCAGATCGTATATCGCACGCAACTTCATCCCTGAATCCTCCAATCATTCCGCCTATTTACTAACATAAGGATTCCCCTCAATAGAAAACCGTAACAGCATATCTTTCCCAGATGATATCCCTATTCTCGGGCTCCTAGCCACTTGAAACCCCTCCCGCGTATCTTCAACCACAAAAAGGTCCCCATCCCTGATCGTGATATCGAGCCCATTATCGGCTGCGCCTATCTTAAGAGCTTTCGTTAGCTTCCCGGGGCCGTTAGTGAGATCGATTGCCCTTTTTACTGGACGATTTAGCATCATGGAAGCAATACCAGAAACCGGCTCAAGCGCCCTTATTAAAACTGCCCCGGCGCGGCCCTCTTGCTCTGTCACTATATTAAAAAGGTGATGCACGCCATAGTTTAAGTAAACATAGGATTTGCCTGCCCGTCCAAACATAATAGCGTTTCTCGGGGTTACTCCCCGGGCAGCATGACTTGCCGGATCACCTTCACCAAAGTACGCCTCGACCTCAACAATGCGTGCGGTCATGACGGCATCCAACGTTCTACGGACAATGAGCTTACCTAGAAGATCCCTTGCTACTATATCTGTCTTCCGACCATAGAAATCAACCGGTAGCGGTTTATAAGATTGAAGAGTGAGATTCTCCTGAAACATCGAGACGTAATTATAGCATAAAAACAGGAATCATCTCTTCCGCTTTAACAGCTTCTTAATCTCCGGAACCTCGTACGTATTTAATACATCCTTCTTTTCCAGCCATCCTCGCTGCGCTGTAGCAACCCCATACTCCATATAAACCATGTGCCCGGCCACATGGGCATCGGTATCTATCGTGAACATACACCCAAACCTTTCCTTAGCCTCCCGTAGGTGGTCATCCTTTAAATCCAGCCTATTTGGGTATGCATTCAGCTCAAGGAACGTTCCGGTATCTGCGGCGGCTTTAAATACTGCTAGAAGATCCACCTCATATGGGGGACGCAACCCCAAAATGCGACCCGTCGGGTGCCCTATGATATTTATATAAGGATTCTCTATCGCCTTTATGATCCGCCTAGTAATCTGCTCCTTCGATTGCTGGAACCCCCCATGGACCGAAGCAATTACGACATCAAGCTTACCTAATACTTCGGGTCCGAAATCTACGTTCCCCTCGTTATCTATATTCATCTCCATACCGGTAAGTATCTCTAGGCCATCAAACTTTTCGTTTAATTTTGCGATCTCCTGCAGTTGCTCCTCTAACTCTTCGGGGGTGAGGCCCCCGGCCACGTGAAGTCGCTCAGCATGATCGGATATGACCACGAATGTATAGCCGAGGTCTATCGCCATCTGTGCAACGTCCTCGATATCGTTTATACCATCGCTCCACTTGGTGTGGACGTGAAAATCGCCCTTTATGTCGTTTAGCTCAACCAGGTGGGGTAACCTGCCCTCCATCGCCGCCTCTATCTCGCCCTTATCCTCCCTTATTGTCGGCGGCGGTGTCTCCATGCCGAGAATAGCGTATACCTCCTCCTCGGTCCGACCGGCAAGTCGCTCATCGGTGGCAACATCGAATACGCCGTACTCGTTTATCTTCAAGCCCCTCTTCTTAGCAATGTCCCGCAGGTGGATATTGTGAGGCTTTGAGCCGGTAAAATACTGTAGTGCTGCTCCATACTGCTCCGGCGATACGACTCTCAGGTCAAGCTGGAGCCCGTTTTTAGCGATAATGCTGCTTTTCGTCTCCCCCTTTGCCAGCACATACGCGACTTGAGGTATCGATGTAAAGAAATCCATCACCTTGGATGGTTTACTGCTGGATGATAGAAGATCGATATCGCCTACCGTCTCTTTCATCCGGCGAAGGCTACCGGCAGTATTCGCCCACTCAACAAACGGTTGCTGCCTGATAAGTTCAACAATCTCGCGGGCGATCGGATAGGCATCTGAGAGAAGAATGCGCTCGTGCATCTTTTCAAATTGCCGTATTCCACGTAATATATTCTCTTCCGTCTTACGACCGAATCCCGGAATATTTTGCAGTCGATGCTCCTCAATCGCTTTAACCAGGTCCTTAATGGTTGTGACGCCGAGCGCATCGTATATCTTCCTTGCCTTTTTGGGGCCAAGCCCCGGGATGTTCATAAGCTCGGTAAGCGGTATGGGTACCTTCTGTTTGAGCTCATCGTAATAGGGAAGATGCCCCGTTGTTATAAGCTGTTCCAGGCGTTGTGCGGTATGGCTTCCCACCCCGGGAATAGCATCGAGCGCCTTAACTCCACCCTGGTCATAAATTTCCACTGCTGGTCTGGTTAGCCCGCGGATACTTGAAGCCGCCCTATGGTATGCGCGTACCCTAAACGTACTCTCTCCCATAATATCTAGCATATCGCCGATCTCATCGAGGATTTGAGCGATCTCTTCGTTGCTTATCTCCTCACGTCTCTGGGCTCTCTCTGCCATTACATACACACTCCACGTAAATAAACCCTGCTTTAATTTCTCTTTATTTACCCGAATTCGGGCATCAAGCCACCCAACGTGCGTTTTCGCATATCAATTTTGCGGATCTTCTGAAAACGGTTTACTGGGAATTTTTTTCAGTAGAATTTTGTGGATCGAAGGGATAGGGATACTAACTACAGCTGTCGCGTCTTACCTCTTGCAAGCGAAGCGAATACTCCACCAAAGCAGGATATAGCAAAAATAATGAACGCCACCTTCAGGCTTTTCATAAAGAGAGGATAGTATTCAGGCGTAATTTGCACTCTCCCAATATAGAGCGCAAATAGGAGTGTGGCGATTCCCATACTCAGCATCTGCCCTGTTAATCGCATCGTTCCAAGCGTTCCCGATGCTATTCCGTAAAACCTCTTTTCTACGGAACTCATCACCGCGTTTGTATTTGGCGACGAGAAGAGGGCGAAGCCGAAACCGAGGAGAATTAAACCAGCTATTATGAATCCCAGGGGTGTCCCTTCGTTTAAGAAGGTGAGAAGGAATAATCCAGCGGTTGTCAACGCCATTCCCGCTGAGGCAACTACTTGCGGCTCAATTTTGTCGGAAACCCTACCGGCGAGCGGTGAGAAGGCTGCCATCACAACAGGCTGGAATATCAATACCATTCCGGTCTCTTGCGGATCAAGCCCTTTTATATACTGTAAATAAAGACTTAACAGGAACGTTACTGCAAACGTTGCGCTGTAATTGATCAGCGCCGCCAGGTTAGACAGTGTGAAGGCCCTGTTGTTTCTGAAAATATTTACGTCCAGAACAGGGCTATCCACCCTCATCTCCCATATAACAAACATTGAGATTCCGAGTACTCCTGCCAGAAGCAACCATGTGCCCTGCATTGCCGGCAACCGGGAGAATCCATACATTATCGCTGTAAGCGTAAACGCATAAATTGCTGAGCCGGTGAGATCAAACCGCTCCCCCCTCGCCTCAGCCCACTCTCCCTTTATCTTCCAGAAAACAAGGGCGAGCACAATCAAACCGAGGGGCAGGTTTAGGAGAAATAGGCTCCTCCAGCCAAGATGCGTGGTTAAAAAGCCCCCGAGAACCGGGCCGAGTGAGAGCCCTAAATAAACCGAGGCGACATTTATTCCCAGGGCCTTACCCCTCTCACTAACCGGAAACACCGATGTCACAATTGCCATCCCGGTACTAAATACCATTGCGCTTCCGATCCCCTGTAGAACTCTTGAAAATATGAGCAGAGTCGCGGATGTTGAAAATACCGAGAGAAGACATGAAACGGTGTAGGTCAGTATGCCGTATACAAAAATTTTCTTCCTGCCATATATATCCGCTATCCGTCCGAAGGGAACGAGAAACATCGCCGCAGCCAAAAGGAATGACGTTGCGACCCAGCTCAACAAGACCGCATCCATCGCGAACTCTCGCTGGATTGAGGTGAGCGCAACGTTTATAGCTGAGCCCATAAATGGCGTGAGAAAGGCGGCCAGTGCAGCAACAAATAGAGCAGATCTTTTACTTACAGTAGCACTCATATTCATCCATCCTTATGGAACTCTGAGTTATATTATGCGGATTTGCGGTTTGCATCGCAATATGGTGGCCATAAGTGGATTTATTTCCATAACGCATCAATGCCGGTCAATCCCAACACACCGATGAATGTCAGTCCCATGCTCCAGAGGATAATGCCGAAACTTACCCAGAATAACAGGCGGCTTGCTGGTGCCCCCAAGGCGATCCCTAGCGCAACCCCTAATGGTATACCAGTGAGTAGTGGGGCCAATAGCCCCAGTCCCATAACCCCATAGCGGTGCCAGATTCGATAAACACGCCCATACCATCCCTTTTTATCCTTCCTACCACGATGCCTGGTCAGCCAGGCACGTGCGCGTTCTCCAAGCAATGAGACAACGAAAGCGCCTAGTATTGCACCGGTAGCCGCCGTTATGCTGATTACCGCTGGGTGAAGTCTCATCGCCAGACCGGCGGGGATGGCCGCAAGCAACTCAACCGCTCCTAAGCTAAAAACCACCAGTAACTTTATCATAAATTCCAACGGCCACTCCTGTTGCCGATAGCAAATCGCTCCGCCCATGCGGCTGCGAGTTCCGCGGCCCAGTCAAAAATGATGTGCAAAACAGAGGATAAACTCCTCATCTGAGCGGGACTGCAACCGGTTTACCTTTGTTTCTCTTGTCTTATCCTAATATATACTTCCATGTGGTCTATTTCCTAGAAGACCCTACGCCTGATCTCGACGCTTCATATCAACTTCATGCCGAGAGCTATCTGTCTCCTTAGCTGGCGTCCCACATACAGGTAGTATAAAACGCACCGCTCGCTCGAAGAAGAAGTAATCCCAAGACCAATTAATCATCACTAGTAAGCGATTGCGAAAGCCGATGAGATTAAAAAGGTGCACGATAAGCCAGATCATCCAGGCGAGGAAGCCGGTGAAGTTTCGCTCACCGAGACGGGCCACCGCCGCATTCCGCCCAATGGTAGCCATAGTGCCTCTGTCTTGATAATGAAACGCCTGGGGACCCTGCCCCGATATCTGACGGGTGATATTACGTGCCGCTGCTACTCCCTGCTGCACAGCTACAGGAGCTACCATGGGAAGTGGGTGCTTATCTTCCTCTAGATATGCCAAATCCCCAACGACATACACGTTGGTATGCCCAGGCACCTGAAGTGTGGATTGAACAACCACCCGCCCGCTTCGAGCTACCGGTAAGCCCCATTCCTGGGCAAAGGGGTTGCCACGCACCCCCGCCGTCCATACTGTGGTCTCTGTGGGGATAATAGTACCGCCTTTAAGATGTACTGCCTCGCGGGTGATCTGGCCAACCACCGTCTGTAGGTGCACCTCGACATCCATCCGGCGCAACCGTTTTAATGCGTAGGTTTGCAAACGATCTGGCATTCCGGTAAGCAAGTTATCGGCTGCTTCAATGAGCACAACCCGCACCTCTTTGAAATCTATCGACGGGTAATCCCTCGTGAGAGGGCCGTGGACGAGCTCAGCCAGCGCACCGGCAAATTCAACCCCGGTCGGCCCTCCGCCCACTATAGTAAAGGTAAGCAACCGCTTCCTACGTTCGTCATTTTGCTCATACGATGCCTGCTCGAAACGGTAGAGGATATGGTTGCGCAGATCGGCCCCTTGTTCTACCGTCTTCAAAGAGAAGGCATATTCAGCGGCCCCTGGCACTCCGAAGAAGTGCGAGGTGCTTCCCATGGCCAGAATAAGATAATCGTAATATATCGCCCTACCATCGGTCTCGATAACCTGGCCAGCAAAGTCTATACCCCTTACCTCCGCCATGGCAAAGGCAACGTTGGGTAACTTCCGCAGTATGCTGCGTACCGGGTAGATGATCTCCTCTGGCTCCAGCTCAGCTGACGCCACCTGGTAGAGGAGCGGCAAGAAAGTATGGTAGTTATTGCGATCGATGATCAACACATCGACTTGGGAGCCCGCCAGAGTCCGAGCAGCCCATAGCCCCCCGAAACCAGCGCCAATAATTACAACCCGAGGAACCTTTTTAGCTATCATTGCTTCTTCTCACCGCCAATTGTTGCGTTTATCATTGGGCGCTCAAATCCATTTTCTTCTTCTAAAATAAAGTAGCATTAGAGCTGCGATAATAACTATAACGAGCCATACTAAGGGGTATCCGTAACGGTACTGAAGTTCCGGCATATATCGAAAATTCATCCCGTAGGCTCCTGTAATGAAAGTGACAGGTATGAATATGGTCGATATTATCGTGAGGACCTTTACTACCTCATTTAGTCTATTGCTGATACTTGAGAGATAAATATCGAGCATCCCCGAGAGCATATCCCGGAACGTCTCTATAGTATCTATTACTTGTATTGTGTGGTCATATACATCCCTTAAGTATAAGCCGGTTGATTCTTTAACCAGCGGTGACTCTCTTCTTTCCAGAGTGCCGATTACCTCCCGCAAAGGCCAGACCGACCTTCGTAAGAATATCATCTCTCTTTTCAGCTTCTGAACGCCCGTTAAGGTCTCCGGCCTCGGGTCCGTTACGAGATCTTCCTCAAGGAGCTCTATATCCTCACCAAGTTCCTCGATTATTACAAAATAGTTATCAACTACTGAGTCTATTAAAGTATATGCAAGATAATCGGCGCCCATTTTTCTAATGCGTCCCTTTGCATTCCTGATTTGCGCCCGCATCGGATCAAAAATATCTCCTGCTATCCCTTCCTGGAAGGAGAGGACATAATTCGGGCCGAGAATCAGGCTTACCTGCTCTACCGTTATTCCATCCCGCTTGCCATCATAATAGAGCATCTTCAGGACTATGTAGATATACTCTACATAGTCCTCTAGCTTTGGGCGCTGGTTCGTGTTTAGTATGTCTTCCAGTACGAGGGGATGTAGCCCGAAACAATCGCCGATTTTCTCCAAGATCTCAACCCGGTGAATGCCTTCTACATTGATCCATGTTACGGCCTCCTTCTCTTTATAAGGGAAGCAGTCCTCGATCGTGTCCACCTCTTTTTCTTGGAAGTTCATTTCGTCGTATTCTATCACCGTTATTGTTGGCTTCTCGACCTTCTTCTCGCCAATATGGACGAGGGTTCCGGGAGGAAGGCCCGCCTTTTCGGATCTTCTCTTAACTACTCTTACCATCTCTTCCCACCTATACGCGGATTATTAAGTCGATATCTATAGTATACCTGAGTAATAATCGGGGTAATCCGGCACCATCGGAGGAAATAAATCAGCGTTGGGAAACTTTTTGTATCGCTATTGCCTTTCGAAGCGAGCTGGAGCTAATAGCGATGTTAGTATAAACAGATATGGGACACGACACCTATATTATCGATCAAAATGGTGCACCCTTAAGGGTGCGTTGGTTAAACGCACCCTCGATGGTAAGGCTGCCTCTTACAAGGTCCCGGAATAGCTACTACCTCATCACATGTGCATTGACGAGTATCTGTCACTGCAAGGCAAGGCCTAACAGGACCGCAGTTCCTAAGCTAAAGGCGGAGAAACTCAAAGAATCAGTCTTATGCTTCTTACACTGAGATTGCTTCGCTTGTAATGACAACTCATAGTACGTATGATGATGCATTAGCTTGCTAGTGGGGACGATACTCCTCCCCTATCCCATCTACAAAAAGCTCGACACGCCCACAATGTGGGCAGACGTAAACATCAAAGCTCTCACGGTTTACAAATAGCTCACCTAGATCCCCAAGCCAGAAACCCCAACCACGACTTCCCTCATGGAACTTCTTCGTTCCGACGTATTCAAGCCCGGTCTCGCAACGCGGACAAACCATCGGATTGCTACTTCTACCCATAATACTTACCCCGTCCTCAGTTCCCTTTTTTCACTGATTTCCCACTGTTTACCAGCACCAGCTTTATTTAGCCCACAGTTGCTAGTTAATACTTGTGAGCGAGGAAGAAAATCCTGCCAATATTTCCAGCTATTCCGAGGTCCTTTACGGCATCGTAAGCTGCAATGCCGCTAAAGCCCGCTTTTGAGAGCGCCATCCGGACCTCCCCTTCTGAGTAGGCCCTCTGGAAGAGAGCGACATCTGATCGCCTCCAGACCTCATCTTCCAGTCTGAACATCGTGATATCGCTCCGGCCGACCTTTTCTTCCGGGTCGTAGCTCGCCCGAGCGATGCAGGCGTTATCGTCCTCCACAAAGGAGACTGATCTATCGCCCTGCCAGCGCACGAGGTATCCTTCCTCAACGTTCATATCGAAGAGGAACAATCCATCCTCAACCAGCACATTACGCACGTTTTGGAAAACGGTTGCTAATTCCCCGATGCTCATTATGTGGTTGAGGCTATCGTACGTTGATATTGCAGCATTATAGGTATCCGTCAAACTAAAATTCCGCGCATCGGCAAGGACGAGCTC
>DASQQM010000111.1:0-3002 GCA_035643475.1 Anaerolineae bacterium
TTTTTAGGGTAACGAAAGCCTTCCATAATGCGCTTCAGGGCAGGACGTATAGTCTAACCAAAGCGGACCGAACGACGTACCTTGCCTATAATAGTCTCAATGCCCGCGAATTAAGCGACACGTACGATTTTATATTCGTCCACGACCCTCAGCCAGCTGCTCTTCGCCATCTAAGGCCCAATACAAAGGCACGGTGGATCTGGCGCTGTCATATCGATACCTCAAATCCAAACCCTGAAGTATGGGAGTTCCTTAAACCTTTTGTCGACGAATTTGATGCCATCGTTTTCACCTTGCGAGAGTTTATACCAGAAGGGTTAGATGGTCGCGTGGTAACAATCTTGCCGGCAATTGATCCTCTTAGCCCTAAGAACATGAATCTTACAGGCGATATGAGTAGGTATCTCTTAAATTGGATCGGCATGCGGCTGAATGGTCCTCTTATCTGCCAGGTCTCGCGGTTTGATCCCTGGAAGGATCCATTAGGGGTTATCGAGACCTATAAGTTGGTTAAAAGGGAGCGACCTGACGTCAACCTGGCCTTGGTCGGCTCAATGGCACTGGATGACCCGGAAGGCTGGGAGATGTACGGGAAAATTATCGAAGCAGTGCATAAGGATAGAGATATTCATGTTTTTACCAATCTGGTAGGGGTATGTGATTTGCAGGTTAATGCATTCCAGCGTCTCTCAGATGTAGCTATACAAAAATCGATCAGAGAAGGGTTCGGACTCGTTGTTTCAGAAACGCTGTGGAAAGAGACACCTATGGTGGCTGGGGATGCGGGAGGAATACCCGTTCAAATGGCTGGCGGAGGTGGGTTCTTAATTGGGTCGATAGAAGAGGCCGCAATGCGTGTGCTCGAGCTTCTCTCCAATCCCGGGATGGCAAAAGAAGAGGGCAAAAAAGGAAGAGAGTACGTAAGGAAGAATTTTCTTATTACCCGCCTTTTGCGAGATCATTTACTATTACTTAGTAGTATTTCTAAATAGCAGGTTTAGCGCGTACCATATGTATCTCTACTTTGTTGCCTTTCAGCCTCCTCTATCACAAGGTCACGAACTCGCCAGTGTCGAAGTGCACACGGCGTTCACGGCTATCGTGAGTCAACTGCCCGTAAAGGAATTTTGGTCGACCGATACCATCTAGCTCTGGGATCTTGTTGTTAACCAATATGAAGGTAAGGGCTGCGAGCATATCCTCGGCATTCCCCGGGCACCTTGAGATATTGATGACAGTGGGGTTGGGAATACCCGCATCTTCTCGCAAAAAATCGACGAGACCCTTTGCCCCGGTCGGATTAGGGTACGCCGCCTGTATATTCCATAGCATGCACAGCTTCCAATGCAAATCGTCGCTTAGCCTTCTCGTAGGCTTCCTTAGCAATCTCCATTGATGTTTTACCATGGATCGTTATCGCACCAGGGATTTTAGTTGCAATCGCACCCTCCATGACGTAGTAAAAGTCCCCGCTATCGATCGTATCACGGAAGCTTTTCTCTGCCTGATCGCCTGCGGGAGCCATTACTGCCTCATGGTAATTAAGCGATATTTGGCTCAAGATCAAATTGGCACACCCGGTGTCCTGCTCTGCAGAAGGTTAATGCTTCATCCAAGACACTCCTGGAATAACGACCATACAACAGCAGGACGCTTGGCAAGTTTTTCAAGAGCAGCGGCTATATCAGGAACAGCCGCTTCACCTACGCCGATTACTGCTGCCAGCCAACCGCAAAATTTGAGGAACTCCCGCCGTGTTAACCCTGGAAACAAGGTCATCTCTTCCTTATGCATTCCTCCACCTCCCACCAAAAAACCGGTCAAAGTAAAAGTTTTGCCTCAAAGATCCATTAATGGCTTGCACTGTCACTAGCATATATACCTAATCACCCCTTCCATCAAACGCGCCTCTCGATGCTATCGACTATTCCTTCGTCCGACAAAAGAGCCACCGTTACCGCGACACTGGTATCTAAACTTGCCGCAACCACAAACGCAGCACTCATTATAGAAGCGCCCAAAAAATACAAGGCTGCAAAGATAGTGGCGATTAAAAAAGCGAAACTTGAGATCGTTGCGACAGTAGACTCAACCGCCACATTTGTGATATCGGATACCTACTATGCGGATAGACTTGGAGTCAGACTGCGCAAGTGGATAGCGAGATAGGTCAAGCGACTTTTTGGTCAGTTTCGCCTTTACTTATGCTTACACCTGCAAAACGTAGCACATATGGCAGGATTATCGGCACAATCACAATGGTAGCTACCGTCATAAATACGATTTCAAAAAGGACGCGCTGCGTAATAGCGCCTAGTGATAGACCAATGCCTGCCGTAATAAGTGAGAGTCCGCCACGCGGTATCATAGCGACACCTGTCGCAAAGCCCTTCTTCCAACCGACGTGGAAAAATGCAGACATACCCCCTATGATCTTACCTAAAGCGACGAGAAGAGAAATCACTAAACCCACCTCGATAACTCCAGGCTGCATGAATACAGCAACATTTACCTGTGCGCCGATGATAACGAAGAAAAAGGGCGCGAGAAAGTCACGTATCGGCAAGAACTTATGCCGTATTAAGGACCCGTGTTTTGTCGTTGCCAGTATAACCCCAGCAAAGAACGCACCAATTACCGATGATAACCCAATATATTCTGCTATTACCGCAAACGCGAGGAGTAAAATAAGCGATACGACAAGAAGGGCGTTACGTATCGCAAGCCTGTGCAGAAGCTCGATTCTTCCCTTAATCAACCGTGGTGCCACGAATATAGCAAAACCGACGAAAACGACTGCCTCAACTACTGCTACGACGAGGTCGATGAGCGCAAAGCGATGCGTGCGTGCGTAAGCTGCCGCTATAGAAAGAACAATTAGCCCTAAGATACCATCAAGCGTTCCAGCCCCTACCAGGACCTTTCTAACTTCAGAGTTAGACACTCCCTCCGAAGTAAGTATCCTGGTGGCTATGGCCACACTCGTCGCTATCGTAGCAGTT
>DASQQM010000112.1:0-2456 GCA_035643475.1 Anaerolineae bacterium
CAGGTAAAAGTCGAGCATGGAATAACCGCACACCTGATGGTGCTGGGAGAAGAAAGAGAGTTCTCCCCCGAGATAGAAGTGACCCTCTTTCGCATTATTCAAGAGGCGCTAAGAAACATCGTGCGACACGCTGAAGCAACAGAAGTATGGGTTACTGTTGACTTTGAGAGTAAAGAAACAATAATCAACGTTGTCGATAACGGAAAGGGGTTCGAACTGCCGGCAAGCCTCGGCGAGCTCTCCCGTCTTGGCAAGCTGGGGGTGGACGGGATGCAGACAAGAGCACGCTTGGTAGGTGGCACCTTTGATATACAATCCAGCCCGGGGGACGGCACGGCCATCGCAGTTGTTATCCCCGATTGGGCACGGACGACAGAGCCGCTAGCGAAAGATCGTCTTGTCCTAGGCAGTTAGCCAATTCCTCGCTATATTAGACTCACAGCTCATCCAGGTTACCATATCCACGGTACGAAATTCCTTACTAGAGTACAACCAGCCACCATCTTGAAACTATATTGGTAGGTATTCCAGTACGCTGATCGGAAAACCATTACTCTTCCGGTAAGAAATCCCTATTTCTGCTGATCGATATCCGTTACACATTGCTATTAATTTATGTATCTGAGAAATAGCTGTCGCCCCGATGAGATATACCCTGGATGGTGGTCAAATTAAGTTAAGCAGTTCTAGCGGCGATGCTACTGTGGCGAGGAAGGTAAGAAGCGTGCTGGGCAAGTGCTTACTTAGCTTGTACTATAGCTTGTACTTGATAGTAATTTAGCAAATGTCAAGCCTGAAAGGCATACGCCCAGCAATTATACACGAAGCGTCAGAGCGCATACATAAAGATCGGAAAGGAGAAGACATATGAAAGTGGTCATAAAAAGGATCAGAAGGTTTTTTAGTAATTTCGATGATACGATGGCTGCCGTTGCCTTTGCAGAAGAGGGAGAACTTGAGATGGCCAGGCAAATCATGGCTGAGTCAGAGCAAGAACAAGGGCAAGTGAAAGGCAAGAGAATCGACTTGCGCACATATCGAAAAGAGAGGAATGGCAATAACGGATCCTTAAGGAAACGAGCAAGTACTCGGTAAGGGCTCCTAGTAGTAGTTAGAAGATTTCAGTAGACAGGTTGATCGTCGTTCAGTTCAAAAGGGAGCTCTGGAGTAATGTTCTTATATTTACCGGTCGCACTTACCAGCGTTAATACTATCATCATTTTAGGAATTGGTTTAAGCATCGGGTTGCTATCGGGTCTCTTCGGTGTAGGTGGCGGCTTTATAATAACCCCCGTTCTCATGATGCTTGGAATTCCCCCCACCGTAGCCGCGGCATCTGGCGCAAACCAGATGGTAGCAGCATCTGCATCTGGCACATATACCCACTGGAAGATGGGAAATGTTGATTTTAAGATGGGCATCTACTTGCTGGTGGGCAGTTTCACAGGTGGATTTCTCGGTGTGTACGCCATAGCTGCCCTTAAGGCAATGGGGAATGCAGATTTCATAATAAAGCTTACCTACGTTCTGATTCCATTAACCGTGGGAAGCTATATGGTAATGGAAAGCTTACAGAGCATAAAAAGGGCGAGGTTAGGAAATGGCGAGAACGAGGTACCCAAGAAAGAATCGAGGTTTAAAAAATTCCTCAAATCCTTACCCTTCCAAACTAATTTTGAGAAATCAGGTGTAAGGCACTCTGTCTTATTGCCTATAATTATCGGCATATTGGTGGGGATCTTGGCGGCCATAATGGGAGTAGGCGGTGGATTTATAATGGTGCCGATAATGCTCTACCTCCTCGATATGCCAATCCTTGTCGTCGTTGGAACAAGTTTATTTCAGATATTGTTTTTGGTAAGTGAGGTAACGTTTCTGTCGGCTTATGCCAACCATACGGTTGATTTTACGCTCGCGTTAATTATGCTGATTGGCTCGAGTGTTGGGGCACAGCTGGGAAGCGTAATGAGCAAGAAGATGGATGCAGAAAGGATAAAGATATTGTTAGCTCTCTTGATTCTTGGCATCGGTGTAAAAGTTCTGGCCGAGCTCACATTGAGCCCGTCAATACGGTTGGTGTTTTAGTATAAAAGGAGATTGCGAGTGAGGGATTCAGGATGCATAAGAAAGATTATAGTCGTAGCCTTCATAATGCTGTCTTCCTTGCTAATATTTTCAGGTGTAGCTTTTGCGCAGCTTACGGTAGACGCAAATCATAGCCGCGTAAAGATCGATATCTTATATCATGGCAGCACTGTCGATATTAAAGGCGAGACAGATCCAGACGCAGATGTAGTAGTTAAAATTGTATCCCCGGAGGACAAAAGCATATTAAGAAAAAAGGGAAAAGTAGGAATACTCTGGATGAATATAGGGACACTAGAGTTTTCCTACTTTTCCCTTTTTTCTTAATATGCTTTTGTCCTCCGGGGATACAATTTTAACTACTACATCTG
>DASQQM010000113.1:0-3199 GCA_035643475.1 Anaerolineae bacterium
TGATATAGTTGAAGAAGTGTATCGGACTATGATTGCATGCTTTATCGATTATGAGATAAGAGAGCATAGCAAAAGTTAAATCATAAAAGTATCGTGGCTCAGGGATTTTGCAATTAGATACTTCTAGCTGTTAACAGCTGTCATTCTGAATGGAGCGTGAGCGGAGTGAAGAATCTAAATAATATCGTCACTACTTCTAGGGATTTACAAGGAAAGGTTTAAAGCAAGAGATGGTTGTAGGCTTGAAGAAGTTAGATGGTATAGTTTAGATCCTTTGCCTCCGTTTCACTGTGGCTCAGGATGACAAGTTGGGAGTCTCCGCTCTTTAAGGATAACAGATTGGTGAATTGCAAGATCCCGTGGCTAGGAACTTCCGACAGGAGCGGGGAGCTGCGTATGGCGTATCAGGTCAAACTCGAGGTGTTCGAGGGGCCCTTCGACCTTCTTATCAATCTAATATCGCGTCAGAAAATAGATATTTACGAGATACCGATAGCCGAGATAACGAATGAGTATCTCGATTATGTCAACTCGATGCAGGAGCTTGATCTTGAAGTTAGCACCGAGTTCTTGCTTATTGCTGCAACCCTTCTCGATATAAAAGCAGCCAACCTTCTTCCAAAAGAAAAACCCCACAGCGAGGACGAGATTTCTCCCCACGAGGCGAGAGAGATTCTCGTGGCGCGGTTAATCGAGTATAAAAAGTTCAAAAATGTTTCGGTTGAGCTTTCAGCGCGGTATCAAGCTGAAAGCAAATATTATGTTAGGGATGTGGGGCTTGAAGAACGATTCAGTAACCTCGTACCGGATTTTCTTGCCGGCTTCTCTCTGGATAGGCTGCGCGAGCTGTTTCTGGCGGTAAACGAAAAAAATGAGATCGACCTAGTACAAGCCGACCACATAACACCAAAACCACTTAGTGTGGACGAGTACGTCGCTCAAGTTGAAGAGCGGCTGAGTAGGCTAAGAACGACGAGTTTTCGTGAGCTTACAAGCGATTGTGATGGGAAGGTTGAGTTAATAACCATGTTTCTCGCGATTTTGGAATTATATAAGCGTGGGATGGTAGAGCTTGGACAAGCGGAAACGTTTGGTGATATAACGGTAGTTGCGGTCGATAATACAGGAGTGGTAGTGTGAGCGTTCCAAATAGTAGTGGTCCAGATAGCAGATTGCGTGGGATTATAGAGTCATTGCTGTTTGTAAGCGATCAACCGCTCCCCATAGCGAGGATAGCCCATGTTGTTGAAGTGGGGGAAGATGAAGTAACCAGGATACTGGAAGATTTAGCCAATGAGTATAGAACGGATACTCGTGGCTTCCAGCTACGGGAGGTGGCGGGTGGCTATCGATTTTACAGCAATGCGGCGTATAGCCCCTATATCGAAAAACTGCTGTTATCGTTTGATCACAGGAGGTTAACCCAGGCAGCGCTTGAAACCCTTGCAATTATAGCCTACAAGCAGCCCATAACAAGGGCTGAAATTGCAGCAATCCGGGGGGTCAACTCTGATGGCGTGGTGAACACTCTCCTCAACAGGGACTTAATAAGGGAGCTGGGGAGGCAGGATAGCCCAGGACAACCGATACAATATGGCACGACAATGAGATTTCTGGAAGCCTTTGGATTAAGGGGCCTTGATGAGTTGCCATCGCTTGATGAATTCAGCCCGGATGAGACCGTGCGACGGCAGATCGAGGAGAACCTGAGATCACAGGCGATTGTTGAGTAGATATACAGTTGGCAGGTAACCAGGTTTCCGGTGATAAGGATAGTTGCCCAGCGCTGCTGTGCTACTCTTTTATAATAATTCTATCAGGCTCGCCTTCAACCCGAACGTAGGAAAAGTTATTCCTGATAAACGTTACAATCGCCGTAATAAGGACAAGAATCGGCACAGCTATGAATATGCCGAGAATGCCGGCGATTTCACCTGCTGCAACGATCGTAAAAATCACGAGGAGTGGGTTTATCCCCACTGTCCCCCGGAAGACGAGCGGAACTACGACGCTATTCTCGATCTGTTGTATTACAATAAATATTAGGGTCACCCACAGAGCCAGGATTGGCTCTATGGTGAATGCAATGATGACCGAAGGGATTGCACCGAGAATCGGCCCAAGTACAGGAATTATCTCAGTTAGACCTGCCCATAAACCTAACAGAAATGGGAACGGAAGCCCTGCGAGCGATACTCCTAACCCTGCTAATATACCTACAATAAGCATGAGTGTAAACTGTGCGACTATATACCGGCCGAATGCGGTTTTTGTAGATACAAGGAATCTATCGTATACTGCGGCAGTCCCATCGGGAAGGCTCTCCCGGATCATTCGGTCAATCTGCGGGAGGTAGAAGAGCATATATATCGATATAATAAATACGAGGACAATATCGGTAACAAGCGCAATGAGGGACGGTATGAGAAATAATAACCTACGCAGTTGTGCCACGACTATGTCTACCGCTTGGGATATTAGGGTATTGATATCAAACGGTACCCCCCGGATAAATCTAATACCTGCAAGCTGGCTCTGTATTCGTTCGAATGACCTCCTCACCGACTCCAGTAGCCCAGGGAATGTCTGTGTGAAATTGCTTATCTGGTCTCTTATGACAGGACTGACCAAAATGAATAGAGCGATCAATAGGACCAAAAAAGTAATATACGTTACTATGATTGCAATACTCCGAAGTGCGCCTTTTGAGGTGAGGAATAAGATAATAGGGTTGGCAATAAATGTTATGAACGCTGCAAAGGCAAATATAATAATGGTAGTTCTGATGGCGCCGACAATGCTATAGACGATTATAATAAGTAAAGCCAAGGATAAGGCCTTAAGCCAATCGGCAACCCGGAAATACATGATTTCTCTCCAATGCGTTTACTTATAGTATTTCCCATTTATGAGGTGGATGAACCGGTTAATAAGGAGGGGTAGCATTGATACTAGCGGTGGGTTATTTTAAACGCACTGACCGGTAGAGGACCTCCACTTCTGCGCTTGTAAGGTGCCGGAAATCACCTATCGGGATTTTGTTGACGGTAACTCCATCAATTGCAACCCTCCGCAGCATGATAACGGGGTGCCCTATGGCGAGAAACATCCTTCGTATCTGGCGCTTCCTCCCCTCATGGATTATGATCTCTACAATGGTGGTCGCCTGTGTCTGCCTGAGAACCCCGATTTCAGCAGG
>DASQQM010000114.1:0-3681 GCA_035643475.1 Anaerolineae bacterium
CCGTTACCGCTTACGCTAAGGATGCGGCAGGGAATACAAGTCCGACCAGTCTTGCGGTGGGGACGATAAAGGATACCACCCCACCAGAGGTTATCGGCATAGATCCAGCAGATGGCGCAACTGGTGTTGCTAAGGATACAATGATTACTATCACATTCAGTGAAAACGTTCAGGTGGGTACCGCCTACGATAGTATCACCGTAAAAGCCGACACCAAGGAGATAGATATAAACAAAGCCATAAGTGGCAATACGCTTGTACTCGACCTGGTAAAAGTTCTACACATCAAAACCATCTACACAGTAGACGTCCCGGCAGGTGCGGTACAAGATGCAGTGGGTGGCGCTCTCGCGACGGGTTACAGTTTCAACTTCACTACATCCGAGGTATCGGCCAGGGGTAAGAGTCGCTAATTTATACGCCAAAGATCTATATGCGTAATAAAGCCCGGTTAAACCGGGCTTTATTACGTTTTAATATCAAACTTCGTATTTCCCCTCAAGTCTAACGGTAAGGAGCGCCACATCATCCGATAGGTCCCCACCAGTAAAATCGATAACTCTATTAAATATCGCTCGTGCAACATCGTCTGCCGGGACTACACCGATATCCTTTATCGAACTAACCAAGCCCTCTTCCCCGAAGAATTCGGTATTGCGTCGCGCTTCAGTTAGCCCATCGGTGTAAAGAACGAGTATATCCCCAGGCCTGAGGGTTGCCTTATCCTCTATATAGCGCAGCCCGGCAAATGCCCCGATAGCGGGGGATCCCACGGTAAGCATCTCGATATCCCCATTCACTCTTTCGAGCACCGCAGGTGGATGACCCGCACTACAGTAGATAAGATCACCCGTATTTTTATCAAGGGTACCGAAGAATACGGTTACAAAGCTCGAATCGGAGGATGCATTACTAACAATGTCGTTTGTTTTTGCCATAACGGCAGCTGGAGAGGTATACTCATACGCATACGCTCCAATAGTGTTCTTGACCAGGGCGGTGAGGGTTGCTGCTTCCAGGCCTTTACCCGATACATCCCCGATGATGATCCCTATGCGGCCGTGTTCAAGCTCAAAGAGATCATAGAAATCCCCTCCAACCCTGGCGGTCTCTGTTGCTGAATGATAGATGTATCCGAACGTAACTCCGGGGATTACCTTAGGCATCGTTAGAAGCGCCTCCTGGAGCGTGTCCGCAATGCTCCGCTCTGCTTCATAGCGCTCTGCATTCTTGATGGCGGTTGCTGCCTGGGTCGTAAACAGCCTAAAAGCCGCTACATCCTCCTCTGACGGCGATAGGTGTTGCTTATCCTGTATGATAATAAGACCCTGTAGGGTGGCTTCTATAAAAATGGGGGATACGAGAGCGCTTACAAAGCCCTCCTTGCCGCTCGCTGCAAAGAACGGGATAGATGACAGCACGCTTAAATCGTCGATGAGAGCGGGCATGGGCCTATTAAAGCCAAGGGACGTGGCCTCATCGAGGGTTATTTCTTTCCTCATGATATCTTCTGGAATACCCTCGCTCGCAGTGACCTTGAATACTTCGCTCTCCTGATCGAGCAACAACACGAGGGAAGAGGGCACATCTAGGAGGATCTTGGAGTAGTCTATTACCTGGGCGAGCGCATCCCTCATACTTAAGGTTGACGTTATTAAGCTGCCCATTTGCCCTACCGCTTCTAGTGTACGGGCTCTGGCGACGGATTTCTCATGAAACCTCGCATTTTCAATGGCAACTGCTGCCTGAGAAGCGATAGCCTCAACCAGTTCGATATCTCTTTGAGTAAACTCACGCCTCTCCCCAGGGGTATCGATCCCAATATTACCGGTAACTTCACCCTCAAGGATAAGGGGAACAAAGAGAGCAAGCCTAACCTTTAATGGCTCAATGACCTTTTTTCTGGTCGCAGCTGGTATTTCCGGCGACTCGAAATCAATAATGGCCGTTCTTTTTTCAAGAACCGACCGCGTGAAGGGGCGGACGAGGTCATAAAGACTAAATCTGGTACCAACCGACGCGACCGGTTCACCTCTAGACATCATGACCGTCAGCTCTCCAGTTTTCTCATCAATTAGATTGACGACGATACGGCTTCTTCCGGTAACCTCGAGGACGATATCTGCCAAAGATTCCAGCACTTGATGTAAGTCTATTGATGTAGCGAGGGTATCGGCGGCTTTAAGGAGGAGATTCGATACTTCAAGCGCACTTTTCGCTTGTTTTTGGGCTTCTAATTCGGCTTCAAAGAGGCGTGCATTTTCAATTGCCTGGCCGATGGTGTGAGCAATAGAGTGGAAGAGATCAAGCTCATTTTTCGTAAAGGCTCGCTTTCCCTCAAAAGCCAGGGAAAAGGCTCCAATGATTGTACCCCTGTAATCTACTGGCGTTACCATATACCGGCTATTCTCTAGGCCCGCTTCTTTTAGTGCCTGGGTTCTTGCTGGTGTTAACACATCATCCTCATGGGTTAGCAGCTTTCTTCTCCGAACTGCCTCTGCTGTTAAGAAATCGCTCCTTTCCACCGGTAACCCTTTAATTCTCTTAACCGTTGCCTTACGATAGCCAAACGAAGCGAGAAGCCGTAACGTCTGCCCCTTTTCGTCGAGGGTCTTAATATCGCCTGCCTGTAAGTTAAGGTGCCTGTTGAGGGCTTTTAATATCTCATCGGCTATGGTACGAAGGTCTGGGTTTGTGGTCGCTGAGATAGCGATGTCCTGAAGTAACTTTGAGCGAGATAGCTCCTTCTGGACCGAAAAGTGAAGCTGTGCTCTCTCCAGGGTAAGCGAGGTCAATGTCGCCAGCTTGCGCGCAAAATCGATCTGGGCATCGGTAAAAGCAACTGGGGCCGAGTGATAGCTAAACATGAGAACGCCGGTTACATTTTCCTTTACCACTAACGGGACAACTAGAAACGAGCGGATATTATACTTCTCCACCGTATCCCAGTCGACCCTCTCGTCGCTATATACATCATTGCTGACGACCTGCTTTTTGGTCGATGCTGCGATAACGGAAGCCTTCATCTGCTCATCGGTGAACCGCGTCCCGATCACCTCACGTGGTAAACCATAGGCGTGTTGCGCTACCCAATGGTCGCCCTCGCGCAGGTGCAATACACCTGCTTCGGCTCCTATTGCTTTGGTGCCCCCTGACACGACCCTCTGCATTATCTCATTAGCGTCAAACGTTGAGCTTATGGCTGCATTTATGTCGTTTAGGGCGTCGCTTAATTGCCTCGTTCGTATACTCTCGGTGACATCTACTAAAGAAAGCACCAGGCCTATAACATTGCCAGCAGTATCCTTTATTGGAACCAGTATCCAATCCCAGTAGGTAACGCCCCGCCAGGGCTGATCCGCGTACTCAAAGGGTTTAGCTTTAAACTCTATAGCCTTGCCGGTATCTCGTACCTTTTTGAATATAGCCTCGTTCTCCGGATTGGGGAAAAGCTCGAAGTGGTTACGTCCGATAAGCTCATCCTTGGTGTGATCTGAGCCCGTCACATAGGCGGAGTTGACCATTACGAAGTTGAATTTGGGATCGAGATAAGCGATTTGGGCATTGGTGCTTTCCATGATCGTTTCGAGCGTATCCCGCTCTCTCTCGAGGTTTCTGGTAAGCTCTTCGCTACCTTGCCGCTCACGTTGAATTTGCTCGAATAATCGGGCATTAAGAATT
>DASQQM010000115.1:0-7511 GCA_035643475.1 Anaerolineae bacterium
TATCGAGCAGTGGTTTGAGCAAGGCGGAAAGGGCACATTCGAAATTCAATAAGTAACGATTGCGCCACTGTCACAATGGGTACACGCATAGAACATCCCTGTTATTAGCAGGGATGTTCTAGCCAGCACAGTTCGGTGGATTTTATAGTGTGGCCTGGAAACAGATAGAGCCCGCTTCTTAGCGGGCTCTATTCATTAAAGCGCTAACTCTTTGTTATAACACCTCCAGCGTACTAGATATCTGTCGCTTCGGTTTCCTCATCGGCACTACTAGCCGATATATCATCGTTCTCATCGTTATCGGTCGTGTTGGTATTGTCACTGGACTCTAAGTCGGTCGTGTTGGTATTGTCACCGGCCTCCAGCTTGGTTGAATCGGTATCATTATCAGAATCTAGATCTGATGTGCTAGCATTATCGCCCTCGTCGATATCGGTCGTATCGGTATCGTTATCGGTCTCATCGATACTGAGCGCATCGGTACTTTCAGACTCTAGTTCGGTCTTCTCGGTACCCTCGGCCTCCAGCTCGGTCGCTTCAGTACCTTGAGCATCGATATTGAAGACCGGCTCCAAGCCAAGCCATGAAGCGAACTTGTTGACTACTGTCTTCAGCGCGAGCGGAGCCTTATCACCCATGCGATCGATATTTCTCTGGATCTTCGCCATTGCATTGGCTATGCCCGTTTCCTTACCCACAGTGGTGCTGGTTTCATCGTTATCTACTGTCTCGCTGGTTTCATCGCCACCCACAGTGGTGCTGGTTTCATCGTTATCTACTGTCTCGCTGGTCTCATCGGCTTTTTTATCGGCCTTTAATTCCTTTTTCGCCGCTTTATTAGCATCCTTATCGGCCTTTACCTTATTTTTATGGTGGTGCTTGCTGACGGCTTTGTGTTGATGATGCTTACCAGCACCTGAACCATGACCCGCTGCAAATGCTGCAGCTGGGAACATGAGCACTGCTACTACTAACAGCGCTAATAATTTCTTAAGCATTTTTCTCCTCCTTGAAGATTAGTAAGATGTGATTTGATTGTGGCGAGGCTCTCTAGTTCATGTCAGAGAGAAGGTGTGGCAGCCTTCTGATAACTTAAACGTAAAACGCTCCTACGGGTTACGGGCAACCGGAAAAAAGCAGTAATTTAGCTAATCAAAGAACCATTTATTAATAAGGCCTCGATCGGTTTGTTATGATTAACCGCCCTGTTCAAATCTCGGCAAATGAAGCATTACCAGGCAGATATGATTATCTGCAAGGAGATGGTTTGGGCCATATGCCGTATGGGAATTCAGGGGATTACATGGCAATCAAAGTTACAGCTCTCATTCCTTGCGTTTGCAACGTCCTCGTTCCATCTCCCACTGCCCGGGTCCTCTGTTCAGGCCTCTGATCTAATCATCCTATTTATAGATTTGTCATATCTGTACCAAAGCGCTTATAATATTCACGGCAGGTAGGCTTGTGACCAAATCCTGCTGAGGCATGATTAACCGGAAGGGAGATAAGATGGGCAAAGAAGATTATCTTCGCGTGCCGATAACAATGCCCGAAGAGATGTTTACCTATCTTGAAACGGTAAGCGTTAAATCGAAGGTTTCAGGAGGCAGAAAGCTTGCCAATACAGCGATCGTAAGAGCCTGTATCATGGCGATGATGGATCTGGATGTTGATGTGAACGGCGTAAGGGATGAAGAAGACCTTAAGAACAGGATATTGCAAGCTCAGCTTAAATGTAATAACAAATAGTAAGCATAGAAGAAGACCAAGAGCCATAGATGCTGAAATTCCGCAACGGGGGTTAGGGCTTGTTCGCAACCGAGGTAGTAACTGACGTAGCAGATTTTGGAGCCCTTAGAGAGGATTGGAATGCACTAGCCTCTGAGGTAGGTGCATCTATATTCCAGACCTGGGAGTGGTCGTGGCACTGGTGGAGGGCCAACGGCCGGGGTAATAAACTCCGCATACTAGCGGTGCGGGATGGCTCAAAGTTGCTGGCAATAGCACCACTTTATATATCATCGTCCTACCTGGGCCTTCCAATCAGGACCGTCTCTTTCTTAGGCACTGGTGCAACGGATTACCTGGGCTTCATAATCCCGCGTGAGGAGGAAGGCGCTATGGTCGCCCTTCTCGATTGCCTATTCGGTCTTGCCGGATGGGACGCACTCGACTTTCACCAGATACCCGGTGCTGGGGCCATTACTGAGATCGCTCAGTTGAGAGCTGCCGCTATGGGATTAACCAGTGATTTCATAATGCAAGATACCTGCTATAGCCTCACGCTTCCCAGTAGCTGGGAGGAGTATGTTGCCAGCTTGAGCAAGAAGTTTAGCTGGAATGTGCAGTATTACACGAGGCGCCTTAAGAGGGACTATGAAATCAACTTCAGGTTAAGCGATCATGAGAGCATTAAGCAAGACGTTGGCCTCTTCTTTAAACTCCACCAGAAGCGGTTCTTAAGTAAAAAGAAGCCAGGAGCTTACCTTAATCCCAAGTTTAGGAAGTTTCATGCAGGCCTTGCGGTGGATCTGTGCAAAAACGGCTGGCTTCGGCTCTACTTTCTAGAGGTAGATAGCCAGGCCGTAGCAACGCTTTACGGTTTCCAGTTTGGCAATTCGTTCTATTACTACCTCGGTGGGTTTGAGCCGGACTGGGGTGCGATGAGCGTCTCCACGGTGCTAATCGGCAAAGCGATAGAGGATTCAATTGCAGGGGGCTTGAGTAGGTTCGATTTCCTGAGGGGGCAGGAACCCTATAAACAAAAGTGGCGTGCTGTTGAACATGCCAATCACCGGCTTATCATCAGCCGCCCAGGCAGGAAATCTGGGCTCGTGCAGAAGATGCTCTCCCTTGAGAATGATGTAACCAAGCACGCCAAAGCTTTAGGTCGTTAGCGCTTCTTCTTTCCGACTACCTCCATTACCATATCCTTGCCGGCTTGTTTTGCCTCGTACAGGGCTTCATCTGCGAGGCTTATTACCTCATCGACCATCTCGGCATCTTTGGGATACGTGGAGATTCCGATGCTCACAGTTATCGGAGATTTCAGGGTGCCTCTCGCTTGCGCTGAGTGTCGGGTCTCAAGTTTTATCTCTCTTCTTAGGCGCTCAGCGGCGCGACGGGCCTGCTTCTTGCCCGCCTCGGGGAGCAGTATCGCAAATTCGTCTGCGCCGTACCTTGCCAGCATGTCGACGCCTCTCACCGAGTGCGCGATTATCTTCGCCACCTCTTGAAGCAGGAAGTTGCCAGCGGGGTACCCGAAATTGTCGTTGTAACCCTCAAAATCATCGATATCCATTAAGATAAGCGAGAATGCATGCCGATACCGCCTCGATCGCCTCAGCTCATCGCTCAATATTTCTTTAAACGAATCATAATTTAGAAGGCCAGTCAGCTTATCCCTGCGGGCGAGCTGTTTCAATTCATTAGTGTGGGCACCGATATATTTCTCGGTAATCGTTGATATCATCCTATCGAGCGGCCTATTTATTCTCTGTTCGAGCTCAAAGAGATCGAACGAGGCTAAATTCTCCCTGCAAAATTGCCATATGATCTCTCTCAGTATCTCTTGCTCGTGCAGCACCTCTGCCGGTTTATATTCACGCCTCTGCCGGTTTACCCCTAGCTCAATCGCCGCCTGGTATATTACACCACCGGGCTCAAAATCGCTGATTCGCTTCGGGTTTTCGATGACCTTTGAAATCCCCCTTAGTAGCGTAGGAAGGTTATCAATTAATTGCGTCTCCGGGATGCGCCTCCAGACGTTCTCGCCTTCCTCTAGTATCAAGCGCTGCATCCAGTTTTCAACCATTACCCATATCTGATCTCTGAACTGCTCTGCGGCTCTGTATAGCGTTGTAGGCTGGTCTGTATTCCACTTCAAACTTTGCAAGCAATCCTCCTCTCTCTTGATGGACAGGTAGCCTAGCTATTTCATACCCATTTTTGCCCACCGAAAAACTTCTGGTGGGAACCCCATGGGTGTCCTGCAGCGATACTCTTGCCAGATTTAGTTTTACGCGCGTATAATCCACGCAACGATTGTGGAGGCATATCATGGCGAAAATCCTTGTCATAGTAGAGAATGACGATGTTATCGAGGAGCAGAACCTAGCACAAATTACCCGTGAGCTCGTCGTTGAAAAAATTGATACCGTTATATTTGAGCCGATCGGCGGTTTTCCCAGGGAGCTACCAACTGGCGCGGCCGGGCTCGTTGTCGGCGGAGGCCTCCCTTCGGTGAATGACCCTAAGGGCTGGATTAGCAGCGAGGCCGAGCTCGTACGGCAGGCTGCAGCCGCACAGGTCCCTATCCTTGGCATATGCTTCGGGCATCAGCTTATCGCTAAGGCGTTTGGTGAGGAGGTAGTTAGGCGTGAGCCAAGAGTGGGGTTTGCTGATATTAAAAAAGTTGAGGACGATCCTTTATTCTCCGGTTTGCCCTCCCTCTGGAGGTCACCGATTTACCATCGGGACAGGGTAGAATCGGTACCAGAGGGCTTCAAGCTTATTGCAACATCGGATTATTGCGCGATTCAGGCGATGCGCCATACTGAGCTTCCCATATGGACCGTTCAATTCCATCCCGAGATAGGTTTTGGAATAAATGATCGCTTTTCACAACCGGTTGGTGAGTGGAGTGACGAATCGGCCTTTGAACCTGGCCCAAATAGGCGATTAATCGATAATTTTATCGAGATCTGCTACCGCGGGCTGTAAAGCGATAGTTCTCTACCCCATCCCGGGTTCCCGAGGAACAGTATGTGGCGGGCCTTTCTTTGCCTTGGGCTCGGCATGGAAGCCGATAACGAGGTCGTTTTGAACATAGCGAACGCCCGGTACCGCTTCGGCAATTAGCCGCGCCCGGTCCCTCTGTTTATAGGTATCCACGGTTCCATCCAGATGGACCACGCCGTCCAGAACCGTTACCCGCACGTCGACCATATTTATCTTTTCTATTTCGAGCGCCTTCATAACTTCATTTTCAATCGCCTGATCAAAGCTGGTTGGCATCTCCGCGACGCCCAGATAATTCTTAACCGATGCCACTCCTGGCAGGCGCTTTGCTATATTGCCCGCCAGTATTTTCTGGTCCAGCTTGCTTACCGTTCCCCCAAGCGTCACTTCGCCATCCTGCACAGCCACCTCTATGAATTCCTCATGGATTGAGGGCTCAGCATGCAATGCCTGCATGACGCCGCTCACCAGGTCCTCATCGGTGATGGTCACATCTGTCGATATCTGTACTTCAGAAACGACGTCTCTCACACCGGGGGCCTCGGCAACCATCTCGGCCGCATCCGCAATTTCTGCGACGTTGCTGGCGTGACCCCGCAGGTAGACCACCCCACCTGCGACCCGGTCGATGCCTATATCATGGGCCAGGTCGGGGTTTTGAGCGATCTGGCGCCTTGCTGCATCGAGCACGTCTTCGTCTTCGATAATCCTGGTCGACTCTATCACAATATCGTTTATCAACTCGATAGGCCCGAACTCCCGGGCAATCTCTCCGGCCAGCTCCTTCTCTTCAAATGTAGCGACTACCCCGCTCAGCCGTACTTGTCGGCCACTCACCTCTATGTCAATTTTTCCAGAGATCCTCGGCTCACGAGAGATCGCTTCCTCAATCTCCTCCCTGAGATAGGCTCGCTCCTGCATAAACTCACCTCCGCATTGGTATTATTCCCGAACGACCGGGGATATATCATTATACATTCCACTCTCGGTCAGCTAAGTGTAGAATAATTTAAGTATTCTTAGTGAGGGAGCAGATGCAGGGACAGGTTATTAAGGAACGTTATAGAATCGACAAAGCTATTGGCCGTGGTGGTATGGCAATGGTGTATAAGGCCTTTGATACCATTCTTCACCGTCCGGTGGCTGTGAAAGTGCTGCATACGCACTTCACGCATAATCCCCACTTTGTTGAGCGCTTTAAAAGGGAAGCCCAATCAGCGGCGCGCTTGGTCCACCGCAATATAGTAACCATCTACGATACCGGTTTTGCCAACGACGTCTACTTTATCGTTATGGAATATATAGACGGTAAAACGCTAAAGCAGGTTATCGATGGGAAAGCCCCGCTACCGATCACCGAGTCTGTGGATATCACCAGGCAAATTACAGAAGCGCTCAATCACGCTCATGGCAGGGGGATAGTTCACCGGGATATAAAACCGCATAACATATTGATTACCGAGGACAGTATCGTTAAAGTTGCCGATTTTGGTATAGCGCGGGCACCGGCCTTGCCCGGGTTGACCCAGACGGGGAAAATATTGGGAACCGCACGTTATATCTCTCCTGAGCAGGCGAAGGGGCGCCAGGCTGATCACCGATCGGATCTATACTCTCTGGGAGTGATATTCTACGAGATGGTGACCGGTAAAGCTCCATTTGAGGGCTCATCATCGGTGGAGGTTGCCGGAATGCACGTAACGGAGGCACCTGCAAAACCGCGTGACTTGAACCCAAATGTGCCTCCGGCGCTCGAGGTAGTTATCGATAGGCTTTTGAAGAAGGACCCGGATGACCGGTATCAGCAAGCAACAGACCTCCTCGATGACCTTGTTTCCTGGGAACCAATGGAGAAGCGCGAGCTTCTGTTGCCGGATCCGCCAATAGGGGTAGCCGATACCGAGCACATGGAGGTCCCAAGGCGGAGGAGGCTCACGGGCTTCGCCAAAATATTGATCGCTCTATCTTTGATCTCCGCTATAGTTTTCGGCTTTCACCTGGCAGGTAGTGGCCCGGAGGGAGCTAAAACGAAGCGCATAAAGGAAGGAATTGCTGAGGGCCACCTTAAAAAAGAGCCAGTAGGTCCCCTGAAGCCTACGGAGGCAGCTGATTACGATCCGGGCGGAAATGGTGACGAGAACCCGGATGCGGTGGGGCGTATCTTTGATGGTGATAAATCGAGCTGCTGGTCGACGGAGACGTACCGGTCTTCGGCCTTCGGGAATCTTAAGGACGGTGTAGGGGTATATATTGATTATGGTAAAAGCGTAATGCTACGGGAGATAACCATAGCCTCCTCCGGTGGCTGGAGCGGGGCCATCAAGGGCTCCAACGATGTTTTAAACTGGAGAACTTTAAAAGAGATAAGGAGCGCTGACAAAGAGGTAACGTTGCAGATTAACGAGGGCGCTTATAAATACTATCTGGTCTGGATAACAGAGCTACCAATGGTAGGTCCGAACAGCTATAAGTGTAAAATATATGAGGTGAATGCCCGCGGGAAGAATTTGTAGCGCGCGTTGCTCGCATGGACGAGATACTTCGTGCATTCTTTAGCTAAGTCGAGCCTTTTTTGGTATAATCTTAATAAGATTTTCTTTATCGGAGGCCAAGAGCGATTACGTTTCCTAAGGGCATAAGCACCCCGAAGGATTAATAGGATCGTGGTATCTATGATGCAAACATTGATACTTAATGCGAGTACCGAGCCACTAACCTTCGTACCCGTAAAAAGAGCGCTTATTCTTGTTCTTAAGGAAAAGGCGGAAATA
>DASQQM010000116.1:0-8764 GCA_035643475.1 Anaerolineae bacterium
AACCAGAGAGCCCATCGTTATAAATGACGCCTTCCATGATGAGATGGCTAACCGCGAGTTGGTAGAAAGATATAACATTCGCTCAATGCTCATTGTTCCCTTAGTGGTAAGAGAGAACGCTATCGGCACCCTCGCCTTTCACTATCACTCGGCTCAAATTCCCTTTACGGAAGCCCAGGTTGATTTTGCAACCAAGCTGGGAACGATTGTATCGCTTACTCTAGAAAATGCGCGCCTTTATGAGGCAAAACGAAGTATCGCTGACGAGCTGCAAGAGGCGATTCTTACGGTGCCGCAAAGGATAGAAGGTATTGATTTTGGCCATCTCTACCGCTCTGCAACGGAGACCGCACGGGTAGGGGCGGATTTTTACGACCTTTTTGAGCTGGGGAATGGCAGGGTTGGCATTATGATAGGAGACGTCTCTATTAAGGGATTAGAGGCGGCTGCTTTGACATCGCTGGTTAAGAGTACGATTAGGGCCTATGCTGTTGAGGGTGGGGTCACCGAGGTGCGCTGTGATGGTGGGTTCTTTGGTGAGGAGCGGCTGGTGAGCTTTATAAGGGACGTAGAACCTGTAAATGCTAAAGATATGCCCCAGGCAATCTTTGATGAAATGGTAAGGTGTGCCAATGGGGCGTTATCGGATGACGTGGCGTTTCTTACGGTCGCCCTTGGAGGTGGTTCATGTGTTCACAATTGATATTAGGAGGACTAATGCTCCTGGCATCCACTTGGTAATCCTATCTGGCGAGTTTGATCTTTCTGAAAAGGGAAGGGTTGAAGACTATTTTACCAAGGCGCTATCGATGTCCCCTAGGGGATTAATAATTGATTTATCCCCCGTTTCTCTGCTTGATAGCTCTGGAATCGGGCTTCTAGTGGCTTATCACACCAGATTGGAAGAAGCTGGCGCACGTATGGCAGTAGTTATTAGTCACAACAAATTCCTAATGGGAAAGCTCAGTCGCCTGGGTATTTTTAGTGACTTAGGGATTGCGGTTTATGAGACTACTGAAGAGGCTGAAGCCAGCTTTTCCTAAATTCAAAATATGGGTCGTTCTTATACGGCGATCCAAAGAGGGGTTGGAGAGATGAAGGCAGTTCGGTGCTGGATCAGGGGCTCGCACCGGATCGGTGAATTTGTGATTATAGTTGTCCTGCTTGGCCTCTTAGGGGTTTTCGGCTGCATCGGGCATACTTCCTCATCCAAGCGAGCACCAGTGCTAGCTGATTTTACAGAAGAGAAGCTGGAGGCTTTTGTGGAGGATAAAACCGGCCTCGGCGTTATGGAGGTAGTGGTAAGTAAGCCCAAGGGTGCCGTTTCGGTCTCCTATTTTGATGATAACATCTGGGACGAAGATGATGCTCTCATCAGTGCCGTCCGGTATTCTGAGGAGATAATGCCCATTCTGTTTAAGCTCTCTGGCGTGAATGAAGTAAGAGTTATTGAGCTGGGAACGTTCGTTAACGAGCAAGATGAGCGCAGTATCGAGCCGTCGGTTGCGATCACAATTAACAAAACCATGGCAGATCGGATCAATTGGGATGAGGTCGATTCCACAAACAAGGTCGGCCTGATTTACCTGGCGTCTGATGTTTACGTCCATCCCGAGATAAGAGCCCAGATAAATTACGAGGAGTAGGTGTGCTCCCGCCGTTAATTCCATTGACGCAAGAGTATACTCATTTGCGGCACCTTCAGCTATAATCAATACATCTCAGGGGCGATGAGGGAGAAGTTGCTATAGCCTAAAGTATCTCACGGTGGCAAGGGAGGTTTACGCCACGCTTTCCAGGTTAATGTGTGCAGGTTACCTGCTCTGTTATGGCCGAACTGATTCTCGGTTTATGAAGCGGGTTAACATGAGGTGCGCCTTGTCTGGCCAGGGCTATGCCATACATCAACTACTGCTCGCTTAAGCTTAAAAGATGGTGATGGTAAAGCTCTTTTGGCGGCCTTTCGGCGATGGTTATTAAGAGGGATTATACTCAGATCAACATGTTCTATCATTTTATCGGCAGCCTTATTTTTGGCAGCCTGCTTGCGGCTGCCGTCCTGTACCTAAACGCCTACCTATTCGAAATGCCTATCAGATATCTCTTTTTCGTTCTGCTTGCGGTGCCATCGACCGGCACGATCTTTGCGGCACTCACCTTATTTAGAATTGCAACCCAAGCAGAGCACAGTAAGGCAAAACAATCCCACCAGATACTTGAGATAACGAGAAAAACCCTTCCATACTTAAGGAAGGGGTTGAATTTTGAATCCGCCTCTCAGGTCGTCGAGATCATCCACGATGGGATCGATGCGGTTGCGGTCTCTATCACCGATCGAACGACTGTACTGGGGTTTCATGGTGTTGGCGAGGATCACCACCTCGCCAGGAAACCGATTCTCACCCGTGCCACAAGGGAGTCCATCGATAATAATACAACAAGGGTCCTCTCCTCAAAAGCAGAGATTGGCTGCCCGATGGTAAGTTGTCAGCTTAAGGCGGCGATTGTTGTCCCCTTGGAAAAGATGGGTAAGGCGGTGGGTTCGTTGAAATTCTATTACAATAACCCCACCAAAATCAGTGAGAGCCAAGTAGCCTTCGCTGAGGGGTTGGCTCAACTATTAAGCACTCAAATCGAGCTTTCCGAGCTCGACCGCCAGAAAGAGCTTGCATATCACGCTGAACTTAGGGCGTTACAAGCGCAGATAAATCCCCATTTTCTTTTCAATACTTTAAATACTATAACATCATTTATTAGAACCGACCCAAAAAAGGCACGTAAGCTCCTCATACAGTTCTCGGATTTCTTTAGAAAATCGCTTGAGTGGAAAGAGGGCTTTATAACGCTCGCCCAGGAGCTGGATTATATCGCGACCTACCTTGTACTTGAAAAAGCCCGGTTTGGAGACCGCCTAGACATAAGCTTTGATATCGAAAACGACGCGCAAACGTGTATATTGGCCGGCTTAACAATCCAGCCAATTGTAGAAAATTCGGTCAAGCATGGTTTTTGCGAGGACCAGGTGCTTGAGATCAAAATTACCGCTCGGCTTGTCGGTGATGACCTGCATATCACCGTTGTCGACAACGGGTGCGGGATTACTGAAGAAGAACTGGACCAAGTGTTAAAATTTGGTTATGGTAAAGGTAGTGGCATAGGTTTAAGCAATGTGAACGAGCGGCTTAAGAGCCTTTATGGAGAGGACCACCAGGTGAAGATAGAAAGTACCGTAGGTATTGGCACCACGGTTTATGTAAATATCCCGATTTTCAGGAGCGAGAGGCATGAAGCTTAAAACGTTAATCGTTGACGATGAGGCACCGGCGCGTTCTGAACTCAGGTATATGCTTGAGAGGGTGCCTAATGTCCAGGTTGTCGGCGAGGCGACAAATGCAACCGAAGCGCTTGAACTCATCAAGGCACTAAATTACGATCTTGTATTTATCGATGTACAGATGCCAGGTTTAAGCGGGCTTGATGTCGTTGCGGCCACAAAGGAGCTAGAGCGGGCGCCGGCGATCATCTTCGTGACTGCATATAGTGAATATGCCTTGAAGGCCTTTGAGCTTGATGCAGTCGATTATTTGCTCAAGCCGATCGATGAGGATCGCTTAAACCAGGCTGTCGCCAAGGTGGACAAAAGAAAGGATCCCCAGCCCAGGGCAAGTAAGACAGAGCCATTGATCGAAATAGAGCGTATACCGGTTGAGAGCAGGGGAAAAACCTTATTATTGCCAATGCAGGATGTCGTCTATATATCAAGCCGCAATGACATAGTCTTTGTGCACACAGCAGAGAATACATATATAACAAGATTTACCTTAAAAGCGTTGGAAGAGCGCCTCAGAAACAAATCGTTCTTGCGGGTGCACCGCGGCTACATCGTAAACTTGAGCCACGTGACCGAGATCGTCCCCATGTACGGCCGGAGTTACATACTAAAGGTAAGGTGCAACCAGAAGAACGAGATCCCGGTCAGCCGCCGCAGGGGCCAGAAGTTAAAGGCGATGCTGGGTATGTAAGACCAAAACCGGGCCAGTAGATGGCGGTCGCTTAAGCTTTCGTTTAATCCAAATATTGAACGTTTACGGCGAAATACGACCGTTAGCGTCTATAATGTTGCAGCGTATCCTCAAAGCAGTCTATCCTTAAAGATTAATACAACCATTTTCCTACGGGCTACTTGCTAAGTGATATGAATGTAGGTTACACCTCTGTTACAAACTGGCAGAATCCTGGAGACGTAGCTCAGGTAATTATCTACATACGCCCTTAGGTATGAGAATGACCGTTTAATCCAAATATTGAACGTTTACGGCGAAATACGACCGTTAGCGTCTATAATGTTGCGGTATATCCTCAAAGCAGTCTATGCTTAAAGATTAATATAAACTCGCTTGACGGGTTTGCGTGGTTGAGATATATTAAATATTGTTTGTGCTCTTTGTTACAACCTGTTACAAACAAGTGAAATATTGAAGGGTCAAGCCAGGCTTTCAATGCCTAATGGTTTTTTTATTAAATCGGTCGACATTACGATAAGAATTCTCTGTAGATATATGTTAATAATCGAGCAATCTTATGCTAATATTTTAGCGCTCTAGTTCCTTCAGTCCTCGGGCTGAAGGGCTTTAGTCTTCAGATAAAATAAATTGTACAAAGCCATAAGGAGGTCGCATGGGAACTGTTAAAGAAATGACGTATAATCCAAGGTCAATGGACCCAACCAAGTATAAGGATTGGCAGATTGCTGAAGAAGCCGAAAAGTACCTACCAACCCCGGAAGAGTGGATAGAGAAGTTAGGGCTCGAAAAGGATGAAATGATTCCTTATGGCAAGACCCCTAAGCTCGATTTCATTAAAATAATGAACCGGCTTAAGGATAAGCCGGATGGTAAGTACATTGAGGTTACCGCTATTACCCCTACTCCCCTCGGAGAAGGTAAAACCACCGTTTCCATGGGCCTCGTTCAGGGTCTTGGTTATAAAGGAGTAAGCGTGGGTGGTGCACTGCGCCAGCCTTCCGGTGGTCCTACCATGAATATTAAGGGAAGCGCGATGGGCGGTGGGAATGCACTTTTAATACCGATGACCGAGTTCTCTCTTGGTCTTACTGGTGATATCAACGATATTATGAATGCCCACAATCTCGCAATGGTTGCCCTGACCTCAAGGATGCAACACGAAGCAAATTATACGGATGAAATACTCGCCAAGAAGGGTCTTCGTCGCTTAGACATCGACCCGAAAAACGTTGAGATGGGCTGGATTATCGACTTCTGCGCCCAGTCGTTGCGTAAGATTGTTATCGGTCTTGGCGGCAAGAAGGATGGGTACCCGATGGAATCCAAGTTTGGTATTGCCGTGAGCTCAGAATTGATGGCTATCCTCGCCGTATCTCGCGACCTTGCCGACCTGAGGGAGCGCATTGGCAATATTACCGTTGCCTATGATAGGACTGGTAAGCCGATTACAACGTCAGATCTGGATGTTGCTGGTGCGATGACCGCATGGATGCGCAATACCATTAACCCAACCCTCTGCTATTCGGTAGAAGGGCAGCCTGTTCTGATTCACGCAGGCCCATTTGCCAATATCGCCATCGGTCAAAACTCCATTATCTCTGACCGTCTGGCTCTAAAGCTATTTGACTACACTATAACCGAGTCCGGCTTTGCGGCTGATATCGGTTTTGAAAAGTTCTGGAACGTTAAGTGCCGCCTGAGCGGTAATATCCCGAATGTATCGGTTATCGTTGCTACCATTAGAGCCCTCAAGATGCATGGTGGCGGCCCCACCGTTTCCCCGGGTCGTCCTCTCCCTCCCGAGTATACACAGGAGAATCTTGATCTAATTGAGAAGGGCTTTGAAAACCTGCGCCACATGATCAATGTGGTCAGAAAATCCGGTGTTGTTCCGGTCGTCGCTATAAATGCTTTCTACACCGACACCAAGGCCGAGCACGAGCTGGTCAAGAAGCTCTCCGAAGAGATGGGCGTTCGCGCTGCGGTTTCGGAGCACTGGATGTATGGCGGCGAAGGTGCGGCTGAGCTGGCAGATGTTGTTATAGATGCCGCCAATGAGCCATCCAACTACAAGCCGCTCTATCCGCTTGAGATGCCACTCCGCGAGCGCGTTGATATGGTTGCCAAGGAAGTTTATGGCGCTGATGGCGTATCCTGGTCACCAGTGGCTGAGGCTAAGGCAAAGAGGTTCGAATCAGATCCTCAATTTGCTGACTACCAGACGATGATGGTGAAGACACATCTGAGCCTCTCCCACGATCCGACCCTCAAGGGCGTTCCGAAGGGCTGGACCCTTCCGATCCGTGATGTTCTGGTATATAGCGGTGCTAAATTCCTTTGTCCGGTGGCAGGAGATATTAGCCTCATGCCAGGTACGGCTTCAGACCCGGCTTACCGGAGAGTCGATGTGGAGGTTGACACCGGTAAGGTAACCGGTTTGTTCTAAAGAGAGCTTGCAAGTGGGCGGGCTCATTGAGCCCGCCCACCTAAGAATTGCATATCTCTAAAATATTAAATAGAAAGTCGGTATGTTTTAATGCCCAAGGTTCATTTCTACCCAGATAACAGGGGAGTCGAAGTAGAAAACGGGGAGAGCATACTCCGGGCAGCTATGCTGGCTGGGGTTCATATCAACGCCTCTTGTGGTGGTAGCGGCACATGCGGGAAGTGCCGCATTGTCGTAGAAGAAGGGGATGTTGAGAAGGGGACCTCGGCAAAGCTCTCGGCTGAGCAGATTGCACAGGGCTATGCGCTCGCGTGTAAGACAAGGGTGCAAGGCGATATAGAGGTACGCATACCGGTTGAATCCCAGATGGGCGACAGCCGGGCAGCCCTTGAGCGGGAGCAGCGTCCGGTCACCCATGGCTCGGTTCTCACCAGTAAAGATTTAAGCGAACTTTTCGGCGACTTCGCCCTCGAGACAGCTATCCGCCGGGTCTACGTCGAGCTTGCCAACCCCAACTTAGAAGATAACGTTAGTGATCTTGAGCGCCTCAAGCGCGAGTTAACGCGCGTTCATGGAATCGGCGATTTTACAGTTGATCTGACTTGCCTTAAGCAGATGGCTACGAAGTTACGCGAGGCCGATTGGAAGGTGACCGCAACATTAATGGAGGGCACCGATGGTGAGTGCCCGCGCCTTATCCGTCTCGACGCTGGCGACCACGCCGATAAGCATTACGGCTTAGCAGTAGATATCGGTACCACCTCGGTCTACGCTGAACTCATCGACCTCAATACGAGGGAGTCACTTGGCAAGGTGTCTGAGTATAATGCGCAGGTTAGTTGCGGAGAGGATATTATCTCTCGCATAGTTTATTCCTTGAAAAAAGACGGCTTAACGAGGCTGCAAGGCCTCATCGCCGATACGATAAACGGCTTAATCGGCCGGCTCCTAGAGAAGACTGGCGTTGACAGAGACGATATTGTTTACATGGTTGCTGCGGGCAACACGACAATGACCCACCTCTTTTTCGGCATTAATGCCCGCTATATCCGCGAGGAACCGTATATCCCGACGATAAACTTTACTCCCACGGTTCAAGCGACTGACCTTGGCATCGACATCGCCGAGGGCGCCCGCGTGCACTGCATTCCAGGCCGGGCTAGCTATGTTGGTGGCGATATTACCTCCGGCCTACTAGCCTCGGGAGTATATAAGACCGATAAGCTTACTCTCTATATAGATGTCGGCACGAATGGTGAGATGGCTCTTGGTAACGCTGAATGGCTTCTCTCGTGTGCATGCTCGGCCGGACCGGCATTTGAGGGCGGCTCGGTTAAATACGGTATGCGCGCGGTCAAGGGCGCGATCGAGGCGGTCCGCATCAACCAGGATACCCTCGAGCCCATGATCCTCACGATAGGCCAGACTAGAGCAAAGGGAATCTGTGGCTCCGGCCTCATCGATGTGCTGGCGGAACTCTTCCTCACCGGCGCTATCACCGAGAAGGGCAAGTTCAACCTGGAGCTGGGGCATCCCCGCATACGAGAGGTTGATGGTCAGGGAGAATATGTTCTCGTATGGGCCAATGAGTCGGCGATCCGTGAGGATATCGTGGTTACCGAGGCCGATATCGATAACCTCATTCGGACAAAAGGCGCCATCTACGCCGGTATAACGACGCTCCTCGATTCAATGCAGATGCCGGTCGAGGCGATCGAGCAGGTTCTCATCGCTGGTGGTTTCGGCCGCTATCTTGAGCTTGATAAGGCAATTACGATCGGGCTCTTGCCTGAAATTGCTGCAGATAAAGTAAAGTATGTTGGTAATGGTTCGCTTATGGGGGCGCATCTCGTTCTTCTTTCACAAGCTGCCCGTAGGTCGGCCAAGGAGATCGCCCAGAAGATGACGTATCTCGAGCTTAGCACGAACCCAAGCTTCATGGATAATTACGTCTCGGCGCTCTTCTTGCCTCATACCAATACCGATGCGTTCCCATCGGTTATGGAGCGTATCCGAGAGCGAAGCCGCGTTTAGGCAAGCAAGTACTTAATTGTGGTGAGATGTGCACATAAGGTGCATAATCTCAAGATGAACGCTGAAGATGCGCCATAGGGCACATGGACGGCAAAGTTTCTAAATCTGGCTGGTTACCAGCCAATGGAAGGTGTTAGTTTTGAGTTATACTATAGCTGTTGCCGGCAAGGGCGGAACCGGAAAGACAACCATCTCAAGCCTTGTTATCGGGCATCTCTTACGGAAGGGTAAGACACCCGTCTTTGCCGTCGATGCTGAT
>DASQQM010000117.1:0-5639 GCA_035643475.1 Anaerolineae bacterium
GAAAGACGATACTGACAACGTAGTAACCACGGAGACCACTGGATCTCCGGAAACCACCGGAACACCAAATGCATCTAAGGTAGCAACGGGCACCCCGGAAACCACCGGAACGGCAAAAGCTACTACTGAAACTGCCGCTGAAGAAACAGAGACCGTACTGACGAAATATGACCTATCTGGGTATAAGGACCCGTTTAAGCCATTATTCAGCGCAGCTGAAATCAATAACGGCACAACGACGGATGGTTCGAACGTCAGTAACACAAGTAATACAAGTAGCACGAATCAGAGTACATCGAATCCGGTTACATCTAATGTAGATTCGCATCAATTATCACTAGTAAGAATCGTAGATCAGAACGGTCAAAGGTATGCGACTGTTAGCTATCAGGGCCAGGAATACACGGTAAAGGAAGGTGACCAGATCGCAGGGTCTCCGTTTAAGGTAACGGATATCGGCGATGGCAGTATCACTCTTCTGTACGGTGATGATAGGCTAACGCTTCAGCTCGGCGACGAGATAATAAAATAATTGCTAGCACTTAGGCAATTATAATTGTTAAGGATCTGGGTCTCACTGCATAATAGAGCGGTGGGGCTCGGATCTTTTTCATGCCAGGCGGCGGTATTTCCAGGGGTGGAAATAAACTTACCTCTTCGCGGAGCCGGGCACAGTATGATAAGTTATATTTATTACAAAAGTATGGAAGTGGGATGTAAGGTGCTGCGATATGTGACAGCCGGGGAATCGCACGGGCCGGCGCTAATAGCGGTGGTTGAGGGGTTGCCCGCTGGGGTTAGGATTCACGTGGATGAGATAAACAGAGAGCTTGCCCGCAGGCAGTTGGGCTTCGGTAGAGGCGGTCGCATGGCGATCGAAAAGGACAAGGCCGATATACTGGGCGGTGTGCGACTTGGGCGATCGCTCGGCTCGCCGATAGCGCTAAAAATAGACAACCGCGACTGGAAAAACTGGGCGGTTGGTATGTCGATATCAGAAGTGCCAGAGGAGGTTACGCCAGTTACACAGCCACGACCGGGCCACGCCGACCTGAGTGGTGTACTTAAGACTGGGCAGAAGGATATACGAAATATATTGGAGAGATCGAGCGCACGGGAGACTGCCGCCAGGGTTGCCGCTGGTGCGGTTGCAAAGGCATTTTTGGGTGAATTCGGGATTCGCGTGATAAGTCACGTGACATCGATCGGAAACGTGGTGGCCAATGTAAAGGAGGTCCCAAAGCCGGAAGACATCGATCGGATAGACGAATCCCCCGCACGATGCTTCGATAAAGCCGCCGAGGCGAAGATGATTGATCTTATCAAGGAGATCAGAGAAGCGAAGGATACGGTGGGTGGTACGTTTGAGGTGCTCGTGTACGGGTGTCCACCGGGACTTGGCGGGTATACATCGTGGGAGGAGCGCCTTGATGGAAATATCGCCCGCGCTCTTATGGGGGTTCAGGCGATCAAGGGTGTTGAGATAGGCGAGGGGTTTGATGTTGCATATAACCGGGGCTCAGAGGCCCACGATGAGATATTTTACAAGAAAGAACGGGGCTACTACCGGAACACGAATAGGGCTGGTGGTATCGAGGGTGGCATGACAAACGGTGAGATAATCATCGCAAGAGCAGCGATGAAGCCGATTCCAACCCTTATGCAACCGCTAAGAACGGTCGATATTGCTACAAAGCAGCCGGTTGATGCGGTGAAGGAGAGATCTGATGTGTGCGCTGTGCCCGCTGCCGCGGTTATTGGTGAGGCAGTGGTTACATTTGAGATCGCACGGGCATTTCTCAACAAGTTCGGCGGTGATGCGCTGGAAGATACAAAGGCGGCCTATGACCACTACATGGAGAGGCTGAAAGAGTGGTAAACATCGCCCTCATCGGGTTTATGGGATCGGGAAAGACTACCATCGGGCGCATTATTGCGAGACGATTAGGATATCCGCTTATCGATACCGATGCGCTTATCGAAACGAAGACCGGCAGGGTTATCCCTGAAATATTTAGGGCTGAACCAGATGATATATTCAAAAGGATCAAGAATACGGGGAATCAGCGCCCCTTATCAACGTGGAATACCCGATGGCCGAGATAGGCCGGCTATTAAAAGAGCGCGAACTGCTTTATAGGGAGCTTGCTGATGTACGCGTTGATACTGGAGATAAAAACCCGCAGGAAGTGGCGGAGCTGATTATAAAGGAACTAGGGACGAGAGGGTATTTATAGTGATCAGGCATATCGTTGAGGTTGAATTAGGCGATAGGAGTTATCCTATCTATATCGGCGATCACATACTGCATGGCTTTGCGGAAAAATTTAGGGAAAAGTTTGAGAGGGCAAAGGCTGCTATAATAACGAATCCAACTGTGTGGGAGCTTTATGGAGATCAGGTCACCGAATCGCTAAGCACTGCAGGGGTCGGGTATGACCTGATAACGGTACCCGATGGGGAGCACGCGAAGTCGTTGAGTGTAGCTGAGCGCATCTATGGCGAGCTCATCCAAAAAGGTTTCGAGCGGAAAGATGCGGTTATTGCGCTGGGTGGTGGCGTCGTGGGCGACCTGGCGGGCTTTGTGGCATCGACCTACGAGCGGGGCATCGCTTATATTCAGGTACCAACAACATTGTTGGCGCAGGTCGATAGCAGCGTTGGCGGTAAGGTCGCGGTCAACCATGAACTCGGCAAGAACATGATCGGGACATTTTACCAACCATCATTTGTATATATAGATGTCACGACCCTAAAGACGCTGCCGGACAGGGATTTTGCCGGTGGCATGGCGGAAGTGATTAAATATGGGTTTATAAAGGGTGGACCGCTCCTCGATGTATTGGGGAAGAGACGAGACGATATACTGGCCCGGGAGATGGATGTTTTAGCTGAAATTGCTACCAGCTGCTGTTCGATTAAGAGTAGTATCGTAGAGGAGGACGAGCGCGACACCGGTATACGGGCTGTGCTCAACTATGGGCATACACTGGGTCATGCTATAGAATCGGTGAGCGGATACAAATATACACACGGAGAGGCTATTGCGGTAGGGATGGTCTTTGCGGCTAAGCTTGGCGAGAGGCTTGGCATGTTAAGTGCAGATATAGTAGAGCTTCACAAGCAAACGATAGGGGCGTATGGTCTTCCCACCACGGTGTCTGCAAACGCGGATAAGTTAATTCAGGTTATGGAGAGGGACAAAAAGAGGGCTACGGGTGGGCATGTGTTTGTAGTGCTCGATGGAATAGGAAATCCGGTCATTCGAAATATCGGTGATGAGGTTCTCGTCTCTTGCCTTGATGAGTTTTTGAAAGAGGGGTAAATGTGGGAAGAAAAGTGCTCGTTATTCATGGGCCGAATCTGAACCTGCTGGGCACGCGTGAGGTCGAGGTGTACGGCAAAGTGGCACTCGATGATATAAACCGGATGGTTGAAGAAGAGGCCGGCAAACATGGTCTGGAAGTTGAGTTTTACCAATCTAACCATGAAGGATATATTGTCGATACGATACAGGATGCGGTTGGGCAATTCGATTGTATAATCATAAATCCCGGGGCGCTGACGCATTACAGCATCGCGGTAAGGGACGCCCTGGCCGCCGTAGAAATACCGGTCTTTGAAGTTCACCTATCAAATATTTACAAGCGTGAGGAATTTAGGCATAAGTCGGTTATCGCATCCATTGCTATCGGCCAGATATCGGGCTTTGGCCCGCTTGGCTACGTATTGGCGGTAAGGGCGGCAGCAGAGGTAGTTAAAGTATGAAGGTAGATTACCAGAGAAGGCTTGCAAGCCTAAGGGAACGAATAAAGGCCGCCGAAATAGATGCACTCATCGTCAGTGAGCCGCATAACATATTCTATTTGAGCGGGAGCAATGGTGGGTTTACAGGGGCAAAGGTAAGGCTTGTGATAGATGCGAACACATCAACCCTTATTATCGATTACCGATATTTCGATGAGGCTTTAGAGATGGCGGTTGCAGACAGAATTATCGGTTGGGAAAAGCCATCGCTTAGTGAGGTTGTTGATATAGTAAGGGATTATGGGGCGGTTAAGATTGGGTTTGAGTCAACGCATATCACCGTTAAGCAATATGAGCAAATGGTAAAGGAGTTTGAGGGAATCCAACTGGTAGGTGTGTCGGGGCTTGTTGAGCCGTTAAGAGAGGTCAAAGATGATTATGAGATTCAGGAGATCGGCGAGGCGGCTGCGATCGGTGATGCTGCGTTCGAGCATATTCTTACGTATATAAAGCCGGGGGTATCTGAGCTTGAGCTCGTTATCGAAATCGAGTTCTTCATGAGAAGAAGAGGCGCGGAAAAGCCCAGTTTCGATACGATTGTTGCCTCCGGGGTTCACTCCGCAGTACCCCATGCTACACCCACAACGAAAAGGGTGAAGGCTGGCGACTTTGTAAAGCTTGATTTTGGTGCGGTTATTGGTGGCTACCACTCGGATATGACGAGAACGGTCGTTGTAGGTGAGGCGAGCCAAAAGCAGAGGGAGCTATATGCAAAGGTGAGAGAGGCGCAAAAAGTTGCTCTCGATGCGGTAACACCGGGCAAAACAGGCAAAGAGATAGATAACGTCGCACGGGATATAATTAGCGACGCGGGCTACGGTGAGAACTTCACGCATAATCTCGGTCATGGCGTTGGTCTTAACGTCCATGAGTTGCCGGTCCTTGGTGCTGGTGGTGAAACCGAACTTAAGAAGAACATGGTTGTGACAGTAGAGCCTGGCATTTATGTAAGTGGTTTTGGCGGCGTACGGATAGAGGACCTAGTCGTAGTAACCGAAACTGGTTATAGAATTTTAACTCACTCGACGAAAGAGCTCCTCGAATTGTAAAATAGTAAAGATGCCATAAAAATTGCTAGTTAATTACGGCGCCCGCCATCGCGGGCGTATTCTATACATTTATAACTATGTGGAGGTTCGTGGATGATTTCAACTAACGAGTTTAAGAATGGAATGACTATCGATATAGATGGAACTCTCTATCAGATAATCGAGTTCCAACATGTAAAGCCAGGTAAAGGTGGGGCTTTCGTGCGCACGAAACTAAAGAACTTTAAAACGGGCGCTGTCATCGATAGGACATTCAGAGCTGGCGAAAAATTTGAGCAGGCCATGATTAGTAGGAGGCCGATGCAATACCTCTATAATGACGGAAGCGATTACGTATTCATGGACACGGAAACGTATGAGCAGATAAGCTTGCCAGCAGCTTTCCTAGCCGATGAGGCAAAGTTCCTTAAGGAGAATATGAACGTTCTTATCGCCATGCATGATGGCGAGGCGATCGGTGTTGAGATGCCGATCACCGTCGAGTTGGAGATATCGCAGACCGATCCTGGCCTGAAGGGTGATACGGCAAGCGGGGGCACAAAGCCAGCAACGCTTGAGACTGGAGCGGTAATTCAAGTGCCGCTGTTTATTAAGATAGGGGATGTAGTAAAGGTTGATACAAGAACGGGTGAATATATAACAAGAGTGTAATAGGAGATAACTTACCTACCTGTAGTATTTAGCGAAATTCTTCACTGCAAGGCGCAAATGAAGTATAATAATGCTCTTATGCTGCCAAGGTTGATGAGTAGTAGGTAGATTATGGCATTTGTGGAGCGGGTG
>DASQQM010000118.1:0-6074 GCA_035643475.1 Anaerolineae bacterium
CCAAAATGGCGTTGTCAGAATGCACAGACGCTGAAACATCCAGTGAAGCAAAGGATGTGAGCGCAATAGCTGCAGACGAAAGCCTGCGACTAATACATTGCTATTGCCGGATGTTTTGCCATCGCACACGGTTTCACGGAATACCTCATACGGTTCACGATCAACCCAGTAGAGCTCACCGACGCGATCCCGGCGTCTATGCAATGAGCGCACCATAACAAGGCGGGAAAATCGAATAACAGAGAGACCAGCTAACTTTGCGATGCTCCCCCAAGAAGCTGCCATAACAAAATCACCGCCTCGGTAAATTAGCTAGATCATCCGATACTCTCTTTCCTATACCACGAAAGGTACTCCGCAAACTCGCTATGATGTTTCTAATAACGATGTTCGCAAAATAAAACCCCTCCCATCTCTAGTAGGGGTCGAGTAGCTGTCCTCCGTGGACATTATTCAAACCTTGAGTTGTTGGAGAAATTGGCAGGGTACGTCTCTAAGTTGAGCTGATATTTACGATTCACCACGACTGGCCGCTGAAACGGAATCAAATTTCAAAATCTATCCTAGCAAAAACATTTTGGGTATAGCTTCCGCTTGCATTAAAACTAGGTTTAATAAAAACTGAATTTAAAGGAGGTGTTAAATGAATAGGCAGGAGGTTATCGGACAAGTTGAGAAAACTTTCGGTTTCGTCACCGGATGGATTAATGAAATGCCAGGCGCAGTGCTCGATCAATACTGAGCCACAATTAGTTGGGTACTTAGCGACACTAAGCTTGTGGCGCGGGATAAAGCCTTGGTTGCATTTGGGGTAGCTTCGGCCGTCCACTGCCCCTATTGAATTCCCTTCCATCCACCTCCAGGCCGACCGCGTCAGATTGTTTCTTTTTTTGGCTGTAACTACTGCATGGTGCCATATTCTTTGCTTGCGCTTACCTATAAGCGCCTGAGCGGAATAACCGTGCGGTACTTGCCGCCGGGGGTCTGCTCTGGTGGTTCCTCGGCACGCTCGACGGTGACGTTAGCAAGCTTGTTATTTGCAAGAAGCTGCGTGATCTCAGCGTACACCATCTGCCATACATGGTCCGGGTCGGCGCCAGTAGTGGTTAGCAAACGCACGCTCAGGCTCGTAGGCGTAGTCTGTACAATCTGAAACATCCTAACCCCTGGGATGCGATCAATAAGAGTTACGAATACAAGCGGTGCTATCACAACCTGCTGGCGACGTTCTGAGAGAAAGGTGAGCACATCAGCAGTGCGTCCTTGCACGTGTATCGCGGGGTGTGGGTTTCCACAGGGGCATAGATCAGCACGCATCTGGACTCTGTCGCCGAGGTCGTAACGTAGAATGGGCTGCACACGGTTAGCAAGATTTGAGAGCAGGACGGTATGCGACTGCTCACCTGGCTGGACCGGTTGGTAGCCGGCGTTTACTGGCTCGATCACGGCCCAGTCGGTGTTAACGTGATACCATCCATACTTGCAGTCCGAAGTAAGGAAGGGGCACTCGGTTGCACCATAGAGGTCATGGACCTTAGCGTTGAACAGATTAGCAATCCGGTTGTAATCTTCCACTGCCTCGCCAGCAGGTTGCACTAGCACAGGGTTAATGTGTAATCGGCCTGCCGCCTGTTCATCACCAAGCAGAGAAATTACACTCGCGTAGCCTATGACGATAGCAGGATCAAACTGATTAAGCTGATCAACCAACTCTGATATGGGAGTATGCACAGAGAAAAATTGGATTGCCGAGCTCAACAACTTGCTGGCTTTACGCATGCGGCTGATACCTGAGGAAACGAGGAAATGGCCATCGGTTGCTGCTACTACTGCCATGCGGCCGCCCCGGATAAGGAGCTTGATGATATCGTCTGTGCCCAACCATGTGCCCATCGCACGCAATGATAGAGCAAAATTTACGGCTATAGCCTGGTTGTCCATCAGGAAGATTCCATGATTCCCAGTTGTACCCGATGTCGTGGCCACAGTGTACTTTCCTTGATACAACTCGCCGACGATGTCTGGGTTATTGACGAAGGCACGGACATCTTCAATCTTCACATTGCGGTCGGTAACCCAGTCATCAAAGTGTGCCATCAGTTCATTCTTACTGGTGACCGGCAACAGCCTGATATCTTCAACTCGCTCAGGCAGATTCTTGTAGAGTTCACTATAGTAAGGTGAGTTGGTACGTGCATAGTCTACTATCTCTGCCAGACGGGCGTGCTGCCGCTGTGCTATCGCGGCAGGACCTTGCTTGATAGCTTTGCGCTTATCACGAAGTAGCCATAGGAAACTCTTGTTCATAACCACCCCTTCTTCACACGTATGATATGTGGTGAATTATGCTGCGAGCTGGGTAACACATGGGGAAACCTACTTTTCCTCTTTAACTAGAAATTCGGTTGCGTATTGCACGTAAAAATCTTTCAATTTGGCAGAAAACTTAAGATTGAATTCGTCGGTATCAATGTTATGGAACTCTGCCCATTTCTCGCCTAAAATTATTGCAAAGACGACTGGGGCGAATCCAAAGAAAAAACCGGTTATGAGCGAGTCGGTTTCATTGCGGACGTTTAACCCCATTTCGTTCATTTTCGGTATCAAACTCGAGAAAGACACATCGATCATTTTAAAAAGGGAATAATCCTTTTTATTGCTTTTTAGCGCTTCAATAACTGCGATCTTAATAATTTCACTCTTTTCCTTTAGTGCAGAGAAGCTCCTACTTGCATGTTTGCTAATTTCATCGATATTGATCGCAGTTAGTTGTTCTGAGAGGAGTTCCTTCTGCTTTATATAGTCATCGATGCTTCTTTCAAGAAGCTGCTCCAGGATCTTATCTTTGCTTTCGAAGTAGTAATATATGAGCGATTTAGTGACGCTTGCCTTCTTAGCGATCTCATCAATACCGGTTGCATCATATCCCTTTGATGAAAACAGCTCTTCTGAAACAGCCAATATTCTGTTTTCGACGTCCGTGTTTCGAGTTTTCCGTCCCTTTCGCATAAAGCTGCCCACCCTCTTATTGATTTGATTGACCGTTCATTCTAATTTTATTGCGCAAAGATTCTCTTGTAAAGCATTAATAAGATGCTGCGAAAATGGCACTAGCATTCATGGAAGATTACAAGCACCTTTATCCAGAGAGTAAAAAAGAGACAATGCGCAAGCTCTCAAAAAGTTTTGGAACTATCCTGGAACTATCACCAAAAGAAGAAGGCCAGCCATCTAGTGTGACTGACCCGTCTACCAGGTAAAACCCTGTGGGCGTTACTGGATTTGAACCAGTGACCCCTACCGTGTGAAGGTAGTGCTCTCCCGCTGAGCTAAACGCCCTCTTCGATTTATAGTTGCTTCTATTTATTATCCCAAATTTGGGGAAAAATTCAAACTGTAAAGTGATTGCCAGAAAAGGATTAAGGGTGGTCTTGTAGTGGGGTGAGAAAGAGAAGAGTCATCCTGGTAATTGTGTTATTTATCCTTCTTACCCCTGTCTTTATCACTATCCTTGCGCTTCAAAATCCGCCATGGACCCGCTCTCCTACTTTTAAAAATATCCAGTCGTTTGTTTCCAGCCTCATACTGTCCAGAATAAACGTTGTAACCATTCCTGAAGGACAGGATATAGGGCGGATAGCAGGACTCCCCTTCACAAAGCTGCTGGCCATACAGAAGGGAGATATAGAAATAATCTCCGCCTCAGCCCTGCCGGATAGAGACTCCAAGGGATTGTTAAACCGCTTTACCATAGCAACTATTGAGCCGCTTGATCTTATGGGCAAGAGCGAGGAGGAACAGAGGAGAATAATTACCGCCGTGGATGACCTAGCGGTCCGGAAAAGGATCGATGCAATAGTGGAGGCCACAACCTCCGATTTGATCAGGTCCAGCAATTGGGGCATGGGAGAGGTGCAACGCCTGCGCGATGCGGGTGTGGTTCGCTGTGTCATATTCGATGGCGGACACCATGTTGGGTCGCTGCAGCTCAAGCCAGACATCCTACTGGTGCCTATCACCTATTATGATGGGGAGCCATATGCAGGCCATTGGTTCACCAGGGATGCGGTATCGATCGTAAAGCTTAAGAGAGCGCTAAATAGGGCTGGGATAGACAGCATGATCGCGCAATTCCCACGCTTTGGCATACCCATCAAAAACAGAGACGGCATGGCGAAAATAGCCGCGCAAGCTATTCTTAGGGCAGTTAAAAATAGCAACCAGGATAGTGCGACCTTGACTGAGGATCGCTTCTCACACATCGCACCCGATGACGAGAGCGGTGAGCAGCTGGAAAATTCGCTCTTTCTTTCCCTTAGTGCCGATTGTAAAGCCAACGAGGAGGATATATTGAAGCAAGTAAGAGAGGCGGTTCAAAAGTCGGAACAGGGTGCTGGAAAGAGAAAAATAGAGCATCTCTGCATCGGTCTTACCTTTGGTAACAGCAGGTTTCCTCATATAAGCGAGCCGGTAGAGACCGATAGCGAGGGACTCGAGGCCTTCCTCAATAAAAATCTACCATACAGAGTATCAATACTGTCGGAGCCGCTTAGCACGTGGGATATCTATCTCTACCGCTTCGGGGTTTACCCGTGGGAACTTACAGCCCGTAAGCGAGACGGTCGGCAAGAGCTGTGGGTAGACCAGAGCGTTCCATTTCTTCCTGGGTTGTTTTGATGGGGTACTCAATGCGGTGGTATTCGAGTAAATAATCATCAATATTAAATATCATAAAGCTGGCCCGAGAATCCCCATCCCTCGGTTGGCCAATGCTGCCGGGGTTGATAAGATACCTGGCCTCTCCCCGATCAAGGCGCAACATCTCACCTTCAATAAGGGCGATGGTCTCAACGGGCATACCGGGCATCTTTTTAAACACGAGGGGAATATGTGTGTGACCGACAAATATTAGCGATGAGCTACTTTTACTGAGCACCTCATCGGCCTGCCATGATGAGAGAATGTACTCCCACATGCCATCTCTGGGGCTACCGTGGGCAAGGGTTATCCCGGGGACCGGCTCAAGGATTAACGGCAGATTCTGTAAGTAACCGAGATGTTCGGCATCCAGGTGATCCCTGTTCCACAGGCAGGCTTTAAGGGCATCCGGGTTAAAGTCGCTGGCGTTTATCTCCTGCAAAACACAGAGGTCGTGATTCCCCGCGATGCACCTGTGGCTTCTTGCCTTAATCAGGTCGACGCACTCCGCTGGATCGGGCCCATAGCCCACTATGTCGCCAAGACACCATATCTCGTCAACATCGACAAGGCGCTCAAGAGCGCTTTGTAAAGCTATTGCGTTGCTGTGAATATCTGCGATTATACCAACTCGCATTCTTACCTTTTCCCCTTTGGAGCCGGATTAGCAACAATCATTCACTGACATTGGCACCTTGGCACCTCGGCACATCCAAGACACTACCCTCATCTTCTACCCACATCAACTGGTAACTGCAGCACCAGCAGAGATCACCCCATAAATGGGGCAACTACATTAGCACGTTGGCACATACAAGAGTTAGTAGATCATAGTTAGTAGTTCATAGAGTATTACCCACGTCTCTTGCCCACATCCCTGGACCCTGGTCCCTGGACCCTGGTAACCCGGTCACCCATTCACCGATTCACCTATTCACCAGTCTTAATCCCCTTCTCTTTTGCCCATCTATCGATAAGCTCATAAGCCTCTTCTTTCGTCGAGATTTCACCAGCAAGCTTCGCCTCGAGCAAGAGGTGAAGTGCCTCACCCACCAGCGGCCCCGGCCCCATGCCCAGGTGCTCCATTACCTCGTGTCCATCGATCGGTGGCCGTATCTTTGCGGTTTCCTCTTCCTCCTCGAGCCGGATTATGCGCTCCTCCAGCTCATCGAGCACCCGCAGCGCCTGCCGCATCTTGCGGGGATTTTTTGTGGTGCAATCCGCGCGGATAAGTGCGTTGAGCTTAGTTCTTAGGTCACCAGCATCACGGATATGCTTTCGTACAGCCCTATCGGTCCACCCCATCCGGTATGTGTAAACACGCATATGAAGCTGGATAAGCCGTACTACGTCTTCCACAATTGCCTTGGGATACT
>DASQQM010000119.1:0-7850 GCA_035643475.1 Anaerolineae bacterium
AAGCTGCCATCGGGGTAGCCAATTACTGCACCATGTGCTCTGGCAGTCTCAATGTATTTGTATGCCCAGTAGCTCTTGGCTACATCGGGAAATGAGGCAGTAGCAGGATCTACCAGAGTCCATCCCATTGCAAGGCAGATCATCTTGGAAAACTCTGCTCTGGTTACGGGGTTGGCGGGTCTGAAGGTATTGTCGGGGTAGCCTGAAACGATTCCCTTTTCCGCTAAATAGTATATATAGCTATAAGCCCAGTAGGTAACTGGTACATCTTTAAAAAATACCTTTGCTTGACCTACCGTGGCGGTAATTGGGCCTATCTTAGTCCCCTCGGTTCCTGTCGTATTGTATGGCACAATCCAGTAGTAATAGGTATTACCGTTCGTAACACTGGTATCGGTATAGGTCGTCGTACCTTTCGGTAATTCAGCGATTTTTACCGCCTGGCTGAAATTGGGTGACGATGACCGGTAGATCCGATACCCAGCTAAATCGGGCATGTTGCTAGCGCTCCAGGACAGCGTTACCTGATTATCCCCCGTGGCCACGGTTACTCCCGTGCTCGTTGAGATGGTGTTATTGCTGCCGGTAGAAGAACCGCTTACATTACCCAGGCTCGATAATGTCTTATACGCGTTAATCCGCCCGTACCCAAAGTAATCATCGCGGCCAGCAGCGCCTAAATCATCTGCGTTTTGCTTCATAAACTGCTCGACCTGATCAGGAGTGAGTGCCGGCCTATAAGAGAGCATTAGTGCCGCCAACCCTGCCGCCATAGGCGAAGCCATCGAAGTACCCGATAAATAATCATAGTTTCGACTTAATGCATAGTTAATAGCAACGTCGTAGGTTGGCATGGAGTTAATAGCAACGTCGTAGGTTGGCATGGTGGAATATATGCCAAGCCCAGGGGCGGTAATATCCACGCTGGCGTTGTAGTTGGAAAGATCGTATTTTTGATCCCGGTTGGTTGTTGCCCCCACGCCGATAACGTGATTGTAGGCTGCCGGATAGGCAAGCGTTCCATCGCCATTATTTCCTACTGCAGCAAACATGACAACGCCTTTAGTGTAAGCATAGTCAACTGCTTCCTGCACAAGAGTATGCAATGAGTCTATCAGCTGCGGTCCACCAAAGCTCATATTTATAACCCTAGCCCCATGATCTGCGGCATAATGGATGGCACTGATGACATCCGATGATTTAAAGAAGCCAGACGAATCACATGCCTTGATCGGCATAATCTTAACCCCATGAGAAACGCCCGCTATACCGACACCGTTGTTGGTGGATGCTCCAATAATGCCGCTTACAAGAGTGCCATGTCCATTGTCATCTCGCGGATTGGCATTAGGGTTGGTGTGGAAAAAGAGGTCATCGTCAACAGAGGAGGAACCATCAAATAAGTACGCCTGCCCATCCCGGTAGGGATCCTGTTTGTACCCTTCCCCTAATGTGGAGTTAGCATAAACCTTGTAATAATTAGCGGAATCGTTGTTAGTGGTTTGGATTACGATATAGTATGTAGTCCCTGAGGCTAAGGTTCTCGTGGAAGAGAGTTGTTTGTAGACCTCGCCAGGATCATTAGCCCGTACTTCCCCCGGGGTTACTGTAAAGGAGGCCAAATCTCCACCGCTTAAACTATTTCTGATAGAAACCGTAATATTTTGATTAGGGGTACCAACTTTGGCCAGCATGACTCCAATATGGGTAAGGTTCTGACCGGTACCTTTTATGGATTGGGCAATGGTTTGCCTTGTAGTGGGTTCTCCTAGATTCCACCAGCCATTGTATTGGAACTGTGATATGCCAGCAAAATTATAGCCGCCTACAAACTTACCTGCTAAATCCGGGTGGTTCACGTCAACGCCACTCTCGATGACGGCCACGGTAACCGGATTTGAAACACCTTTTTCAATCTCCCAGGCTTCGGGAGCATTAATATCGGCATTGGGTGTGCCAGAAACCATAATTCCTGACCTATCCTTTGTTGCTTGACCGGTGTTATTGAGGCCCCACTGTTTGGTAAAGTATGGGTCGTTCGGTAAAGCAGCAAAGGTAGTGTATATGTAGTTTGGCTCTGCAGCCACAATAAGTGAATTTGTTTTTAGTTTTTTGATTACTTTGCTAACCGTTTGATCCGGTTTAAGCTTAATGAGGTGAACGCCCTTCTTGCCCTTAGAACCTATCCGCTGTAGCGTCTTTCCAAGACCGGCCTCCTTTTTTACTTGGTTCATCTCGCGGACGCTTATATTCCGCTTGAATTTGACCAGCACCTCGTCGGGAACGTAACGTACGCCATTCACGTCATCGCCGTGGTCTCGTACCTGATTTTTCAAGTCGTATTGCTGAAATTTTTCAGCTTTACCCAGATCAGACTTCTCACCAGGGAACGAAAGTACACTGGTGGTGCCAATCAGGCTAAATATAACGGCAATTAGAACTAAGATGGGGATATTAAAAGATGATCTCCCTTTAAACTTTGACATAAACAATATATACCTACCTCCTCTTGTACTACTATGCGCTAATGCTTTGATACTTTGCTACTTTGCTATCTGCGCTTGTGCTTTTAAACTCCCATAATCCCAGAGGTAGCCGCTTCTCCTGCTCTACTCCATCTGATGAGGACGTAACTTCTCCTCAAACCTAAAGGCTACCTGGTGCTACCTATCCCGTAGGTCTCACTTTAAACGTTTATATACGTATTTGATCACCTCTTAGTGCAGATCACTGACAACTAATTAAGCCGTGTAATATATTTCGGGCTTAATTCGAAATTCCTTAATATATAATAAGAAAGCAATTGCATATATAACGCTTGGTATAACACCAAAAAAGCATACAATAGTGCAAACATTATTGCGTAATGCAACTCCAGGCTCTTATTAAAAGGTAAAATAAGAAATCGCTCTCTGTTCTGTGACCAACAGAGAGCGATTCAATTCAATCGATGGACAGATCTATTCCATTTACAGTGGTTGAGCATAATAACCTCTTGAGGCTATATTAGTCTGATAACGTAACACCGCGCCCCTTAGGAATACTCCAAGCTGCGGCGACCGCAAGAACAATCCATAGAACGTCAAAGCCACTAACCATCGAGCCAATACTTCGTATAAACGTAGATATGGCTTCCCCTGAATATACCGATATGGTGGCAGCAGCTTGTGCTCCGTGTTCTTTTGTTACCACTTCTCTCAGTACATAGAAAAAGTCGATATACTTACCGATAACAATTCCCACAATGCTCGAAGCCACGGCTATAGTTTGTAGAGGCGTCCCCCTTTTACCCTTCGAGAACAACAGGGCTGTGTAGCCCGTCAGAAGGCCCATGCCCAAGGCTACAACTCCGAGCTCATAATGGGTGATAATAACCATCGATCCCCAAATCCCGCCGCCTACCATTGCCGCCAGCATGCACCCAGCTAGCGCCATCATTATCGAGCTTACTGTAGGACGCTCTTCCTCAGCGCTTTCAATGATCTTTGTATATAGCTCTTCCACCAGCTTCTCGGCATCACCTTTTTCAACACCCATTTCAATAACTGATTGGCAAATAGCTGGTTTACTAGCCCCAGCTTGCATTTGTTTGACAATGAAAGCGGATACTTCTTTTAAGTCCACCAGAGATCTTTTCTCATGATTTTCTTTAGCGATTGCACTGTTTTCCATAGTGACGACTAACCCCTTCCACCACTCATAGCAGAAATTATTGGTAACCGAAGAATTCCGGCCCACATTTGAACTAGCATTTTACGAAAGGTCGTGCTGCCTTTAATGGCTCATTGCTTTACTTATGCGAGGTATTTGCGAAGGCTACGTAATGCTAGCACGATACTTACTTTATCGGTATCGTAGCCACTCGCCTTAATGAAATATTAAGGCGTTGCAAGAGCTAGGCTTGGGGTTTTGCGATCAATCGCCAGTAATGTAATCCCGCCAGATAAACATCAGTTCGTAATCGATGAGCTTAAGAAGGCTAAGTTTTATAAAAGCAACCGGCAAGGCTTTGGGCCAACGCCTGAGAGCTCTATTGTTATCTATTTTAACAATGGAACAGAGCTACGCCTCAACTACTGGGAGAGCGGTATTTTTGAGCATAGTAGAACTGTTAATGGTGAGACTAGTCAGTTTTTAATACTAAACGAGAGACTGGGCGATTGGCATAAGACTTTCATAGACTGGCCTCCTCCCATACCTAGAGGCGATTGGCCTGGAACGGCTATCTACTATTACGGTACGGATTATCATCCAACTAGCGCTATTGCCGTCATAGATTCTAGAGACCTTGGCCGTATTGGAGAAGTGCGCGTCAACAATCAAATAGTTCCTGTATTTGTAAGGAAATCAGACTCAGGAATGCCTAAGCGCTTATATGTGCACTTCAGCGATTTTGATAAGGATAGCTACAAAGTGTATATGCGCTAGCAAGAACCATACCGCTGAAATACGGCCACCGCAATAATTTTTGGTGCATACCCATACACCTGGACCACCTCCGTCCTGTGCGTAAGCAATAACCTTATTTTGTCAGGCTCCTTGCCGAACTCTTTAACAACCTCACTTATGCCATCCAGTGACTTAATGGAGGATATGTAGAGCTCACTCTCCCCACCTTTACATAGCTTTGTTTCAACGGTGGTGTCTCTGAGCTGCCATATTGTTGCGTAGGATAGCGTTATACTGTTATCCCTTTCGGCTCTAGCGTTTACCATTTAATTCCTGGACGCACGACAACGACGCTGCTATACTGTGCCGATACTGATACACTATAGGAGTGGTACTGCATGGTTGGTAATGTTACAAGCGCTAAGTTGCTTAATCTGCCCCCGGTGGCTGTGGTGCTCATCTTCGTGGTGCTGCCGGTGGTAATTGCCATAGTGACATACGTTATCGTCAGCAAAGAGGTAGATCGGCACCGGGATGATGATTGGTTACGTTAGTCTCTCCAGGACATACGGGGATTTGTAATGCATCTGAGGATTACCGGGCCTGCCATCCCGGATCACGTCTGGCATCGACAGCCCTAGAAGGCGCAAAACCGGTCAAAGAAAATTTGACATCATAGCGGGTAATTATCGCTGCAGGTCTTAAATGTAGCCCCTTAAAGATTACTGTAGCCCCTACTAAAGGGTATCCCTACGAACTCCTGGTATACTAGCGCTCGGCACAGTTTCTGCAGCACAGCAGGCTTTGGTAACTGGAGAGTAGTTTGATGAAACAAGGAGCCTGGTATAACTGCCAGGCTCCACTTTTATCTTAGTAAATCGGTAATTCTATAAACTAACCCTCTGTTTTGTTTTACATGAATCTGCTTTTGCATCTACCCAATCTACGCTATTCAGTACATTAATTAGATAGAACCTGTACCGTGCCAGCTAGATTTTTATACTTAAGCTTGCCATCCGCTGAGTCCTCGAATATGGTGCCATTTGGGACAGAAGCCGCCGCAACCTGCTTAACAATAGTAAGGTTTGTTACCGGTAGGCTTGTACTCATACGTACGCTTGTTGCAGTGCTGTCCACTTTGGGAACGAGGTTTTGTAGTGTAATCTTCTGTCCAATACCAATGGCAATAGGGGGTTGATCGTAAAACTCATCGCCGAAAGCGCAGTTGGTTATTGAGATTGCCTTAAGCTCATTTCCGTTTGCTGGATCGTATGTGCGAACAGCATATTGACTCTTAGCCCCAGGGAAATTAGTACTCCCTGTGAAGGAGCAACCATCGATATTAACAACACCGATGTGGGACGTCCAGGGGCCAGCATAGATGGCAGTATGATGGTCTTCAAAATAGCAATTAGTGAAGCTGGCACTCCCTAGTGTTATATAAACATTGAAGCCATAGCCATCTGATGGGTTCCGGTTTGGGTTCGTATTAAACCGGCAGTTGCTAAAGTTGAGTGTGTTCGCCCGTGTCATTACGCAACCACTAAAAGTGCAACTATCAAATACCACGTTATCCCAATAAGCACCGCCGGACTCCGATTTTACCGCATAGGCCTGGGCATCGGCGTCGTTTGCCCAAAACCAATTATCGTAATTAGTGCGAAATGCACACTGTTCAAACCTGGTATTTATGTGGGCATAGTCGGCTGATGCTGAAATCTTTAACGCCAGTCCATTCACGCCATCGCACCATATGCGCCGTGCTAAGAATGCCTCTTTAGTGTCTCCAACCCTTAAGCAATACGAGTCAAGGTCACTTCCCGCAAGTTGAAGGATGCGGAAGTCCTTGATCTCCATAGGGACTGCATTGGTGTTGCTCGTTCCTAAAAGCTCAAGCGCACCGCGACCTGGCCCGGTAATTTTCGATCGTATACAGCTCTGGTAGCCCTCGCCAAGTATACCAGCAAGCAGCGGCCAATTCTCCTGCTCGAAGTTAAGTTGAAGGGGAGCGCTTGTGATATACTGCCCTTTAGGCAAGTAAACCCAGCCTCCTTTACTTGCCGCTGTTTCAAGCGCGCTTTGGAGGGCAGTGGTATCATCGGTTTCGCCATCGCCCTTAGCGCCAAAATCTTTTACGTTTATAAATATCGTCGCATTTGCTGGTAGTTGTGCATTCGCGACTTTGCCGCTCTCATTTAATCCACAGTAACCATTTGACTCGTTCTTGTTGATAGTTTGTTCGTGTCCCGAATGAGGAGCAACTGCTGTAATATGGTCGTCAATTTGGGCATGGGTGTTTGTGCCTTTATTAGTCAATGAATCATGTGATCTCTCAAGGAGCTGGGCTAGCCTTAGACTAGCCTCTCTCCTTGTTACCTCATCCCAGCCCGCTCCGTTATCGCGCCAGATTATCCCGTTGCCGTCAGCTTCAATATAGAGCCTGCCTTCAATACAGGCAGCTGGCCTATTTACTGCAAGGCCATACTGAATGCCATATTTACCTAAAACCTTCTGCGCCTCATTGAAGGAATCAAAAAGCGGGTCTACCATACTTGTTAGCTTTGATAGGGGATTTGTATCGTTAGGATACGCCATTATTCTCTCACCTCTTGCTTGCTCAAAGAGCTTTTTACTGATCCTTAATCATGCTACTTAGGTAGTGCTTGTACAACATTGCTACCTAATTAATTATCGGCATTTCCGTAAGATAAATTTACCAGTATCTTCCAGCTTCTCCTCTTCGCTTAATAGACCCTTCATTGCCAGTTTGATGCTAAGTAGCCTTTCGTGGCCACCTGCTGAAACTAAGTCCGAGAAATAAAAAGGCCTGGTGTAGACCAGGCTAAACCGTACACTTAGTCAGCGTAACCGCTTTTATGCTACCGCTCTATTTCTCCATTGATTTCCGCCTATATAAGGTTGCACTGCGCTCCCTTTAAAAACTACCTCACCCTTATATAACTCCCGGCTATATCCTTCTTTATAAAGCCGGCGATCTCAAGTGAGACAAGAAGGGCTGAGGTGGAAGCGATGCTTCCTCCAGTTTGGCGTATGATCTCATCGAGGTGCGTAGCCTCCCAGCCGAGTACCTCAAGGAACTCCTTCTCCTGCTGTGTGAGGGCATCGTGGTGTGGTTTTAAATCCTGTTCTATCCCCAATACACCGAGAATATCTTCGGCAGTTTCCACCAGATACGCCCCCTGCTTTATAAGCTTATTCGCACCCCTGCTTACCTGGCTTCTGGTACTGCCGGGAACCGCAAAGACGTCTCTGCCATAATCCAATGCAAAATCAGCTGTTATGAGGGCCCCGCTTTTCTCCCCCGCCTCAACGACCACCACTCCCTGACACAGCCCTGCCACAATCCTATTTCGTGCAGGAAAGTGCTGGGCAAGCGGCGGTGTTCCCGGTGGGTACTCAGAGACAAGAGCACCGTGCGCTTCGATCTCTTTGTAAAGCCT
>DASQQM010000120.1:0-8502 GCA_035643475.1 Anaerolineae bacterium
CAGATTTATTATACCATAATCGATCCCAATTATGCATATTTATATGCACAGCTTTTATACCCTTGGTTAAGAAACATGCGTCTCTTGATATAAGGGAGGAACCCTATTACACTATAACAGGATGACAGCCATGAGGGAGAACCAATGCTTAATAAAGTCCGGGCAGTAATCGAATCAGGTATCTACTCTTTTCTGCTCTTCGACGGTTTCGCGGAACTTTCTCGTTGGCTCTTCAGACCTGAGGGCCAGACGACAATGACTACAATAGAGCTCGTACTCATTATCGGGGCCTACTATCTCACCGCAGTTTTTTGCGGGTATTGGGCCGGGTGGCGCTCAAAAACAGACGGATGGATCTATGGGATTGCTGGATATATTTTGTTCAGCATAATCAGGATGAAAATCTCCGCTCCAAATGTCCCATCGCTTCTCCCATATCCTTTTTATATTAAGCTACTATTTGGTTATACCCCAGTGCTTACACTCCTCATGTATGGCGGAATTATCGGCGAAAAACGAGCTCATTATGCACCGGTAAGCCAGCAGAATAAAGCAATCTACCCAGCTATCAAAAGGATCTTTGATTTTATTGCAAGCATCGTTGTACTGCTGGCGCTGGCCCCGATAATGCTGGCAATCGCATTTGGTATTAAGTTGACATCACCGGGCCCGATCTTTTTTCATCAAAAAAGGGTCGGGCAGCACGGTCGCATTATTAACATAATAAAATTTAGGACGATGAGCCAGGATGCAGACGAGCTTCTCGACCGCCTAAACCTCCTTAACAATCAGGACGGTAAAGCATGCCAGATAAAGGATGACCCGAGAATTTTCCCGTTTGGTAAGTTCCTGAGGATGACGAGCCTCGACGAACTACCACAGTTTATCAACATCGCCAACGGTGAAATGAGTCTTGTCGGTCCGCGACCCCTCGTTCCCGAAGAGTTGGAGACCTCCGACGGGCATGTCTTAAAGCGCCTTGAGGTAAAGCCGGGCCTCACCGGCTTAGCCCAGGTGAACGGTCGCGGGAACTTGACATTCGACGAGCGCCTCCAGCTCGATATACAATATGTCGATACCCACTCATTTCTGCTCGATATGAGGATACTTCTGGCAACGCTGTGGCAGGTGCTCTCTCGCCACGGAGCGTACTAGTAAACTAACATCACGTGAATACTTATGGAAACGAGGGTTCTATCCTCTACCCCCAATACTCCATACCATTCGCCACATGTACCTGTTAATATATGCTTAAGTATTAACTGATTGAAGCTGCTAGTATACAATTATCCCAATAGGAGAGCTCTATAATATTAAGCGAGATGGCAGATAATAAATCGGCGCATTATAATTGGCCGACTGACCGCTTCTATAAGTATGCCTGATAAGGGGGCCTAGAAAAACAAAACTAATGTCATAAATTCTCGTCTCTGGGGAAAAGAATAACAAGTATCGGTCGAGTTTTAGGAAGATTATGCTCTACTACTACAAGGTAAAAAAGCGGCACAGATTTAGAATTATAGAACTACTAACCATATCTTTTATATCAATCCTGGCCTGGGCCTATTTTTATCCTGGCTCTTTCGCAAGTGTATTGTCGGAGCTGGACAGACCTTCCTTGCCATCACTCCCCCAGAATATATTATGGGATGGCGGCAATGCCAAACAGGAGCGGGCTACAGCCCAGCAAGCTGAAGCCATCACCGTGGATGAATTAGTTCGAGCAAAGGCCGAGATGGAGCGGCAGGGCAAGAAGAGGGAGGTCTCAGAGCTTAATTATAGCCTCAACCTTTTATCCAGAGTTGATACAGGAACCCCTGGATCTGCAACCCAGATCAGAATAATAAAGCAGGATATCGCAAGAACTGTAAGCTACTTCAGGGCGGGTAACACTGCCTCTGGTAAATCACAAATACTGGGGAATTACGGAGACGGCAACCTCGCGTACGTATATTACCCTAATTATGGGGTTCATTTTAACCCTGTCACGACCGCCAATCTAGCGCTAAGCCTTTATTCAAAGGGCGATCGTAAAAAGGTTGTAAAAATAGCTGATGAGCTTTTAGATAACGCAATCGTAAAGCAATACCCAGGTGTAGGGAAATACTATATATGGGAAAATTATTTCGATCTCGAGTTCGGTAACCTCAAGTTCCCCGCGCCATGGCCTTCGGGTATGGCCCAGGGCTTGATACTAGATGTCTTAGGTAAAGCGTATAAGATAACGGGCGATCGAAAGTACCTTCGTGCTGGTGACATGGTTCTAAATTCATTTAAGATACCCTGGAATGAGAACGGGGTGACCGATTCTGACGAGCACGGCAACTGGTACCTAGAGGTAGCAGCAACGGATAAGCTCAAGATACTGAATGGTTTTCTTTTTGCGCTGGACGGCATCCATAATTACTATAAAGAGACTGGGAATATTAAGGCGCAGAAACTTTTCGATGCGGGCGCAAACGAAGCTAAGGCGCACCTTCACGAGTACGATCTCGGTTACTGGTCAAACTATTCGCTTATTAAAGGAAATCGAGCTGGCTACGAGTATCATAAAGTCCACATCGATCTTCTTAAAAAGCTGTATCGAGCTACAAAAATCCCCGAATTTAAGCTCTACGCTGATAAGTTTAATTTCTACCTTAAGAATCGGTTTATCGATATTCCTCCTACACATCGATCATTCAAGGCCATCTCCTCACTAACTGAACGAGGTATTATTATCAGTAATGACGGCTGGTTCAGCTGCACAACAGAAATCAGCAGAGCTGAATTTATCGGTTGGCTTAGCCGCCTTAAGGGGTGGAAGCCAGCAAGCACGTATAAAGGCCACTACAAGGACATCAAGCGCGACTATAAAGATTGGGGCTATATTGAGGCCGCCTTCGATAATGGGTTACAGCTCGCCGATGGAAATGCCATGTTCAGACCCAACGACAGCATCACCCGGGCTGAGGTGGCGTTGATACTCTGTAGGGCATTTGGAGCTTCGCCCGGGAAACCACCAGTTCGCGTGGTAGATGTAACCAGCGCAACGCAGAATTATGATGCCATAGGGCTGGCCCTGTCAAATGGACTTATGGATGTATATGGGCCTAATTACTTCCGCCCGGGAATTAAGGTATCGCGTGAACAAGCCGCAAACATACTGTATAAGCTATTGAGTCGCCAGCCCATATAGGCGGTAGACTTCAATCTACTTTCTACTCTCTAGAAAAACTGCCCTCGAGGGCAGTTTTTCTGGGGCGTTTTATCACCGCACTGTTATGGAAACAACCTTATTAGTTCTACTGGAATCGCCTCATTAGGTGAGGCGCGAGAGACCTGGCGTAACATTGCCGGGACAGCGGTGGTAAAATGCAGTTTCGAACTAGTACAATACGCGTCATATCGCTAGCTGCTGTAGTATGGGCTGCTCTTATCTATTACGCATTTTTTCGGCCGTTCTCCCACTACCCTGCACCGGCTGCCGCCACCCATCTCGGTATTATCGTAGCGGGGGGAATCGGCACATATAGCCTAGCCTGGTACCTGGTTAGAGGTCGTCGCGGATCGCCTATGGCTAGCCTGAGCGATCTGCCTGGGCTGCTGCTGATTACCTTTGCGATAGCGATTATTACCTCCCTTCTAACCGCCTTCTTACGAGGTAATCTGCACGATTACGCTGGCAGCAACATCCAGGAGGTCGCGTCCTTACTTGCCATAATTACCGCAGCCTTCTATCTCGGAGACATAGTCGTATCTTTATTAAAGCTCGATACCAGAGCCATTGAGAGGGTATTTCTCTCTATTGTAACCGGCCTGGGTGTTTTGGCCCTGCTCATTTTCTCAATCGGCATGTCAGGGGCCATCTATGCGCTACCGGTGCGCGTCCTGACACTCGCGCTGGCTGTTCTTGGCATCACTAGGATATTTAGGCTTCTTACGCCCGGTCTTTTAGGGAAATTACGATTCTCACCTCTACCGAACCCCTTTGCTCTAAGCTTAGCTCTCTTTCTGGGATTAAGCTTTACCGCTGCTTGGATACCGACTTGGAACTACGATTCACTCCTCTACCACATCGCCGTTCCCAAGCTCTACATGCTGGAGCATAAGATCTATTATATCCGGGACTTCCTCCCCTCTAATTATCCGCTCAACGGTGAGATGCTTTTCATGCTTGCGCTGCTCGTTAAGGATGATGCGCTCGCGCAACTCCTGAGCTATTTTATATCGGCCTGGCTGGTGCTGGGGGTTTTCGTGTTCTCTTGGCGCTTCTATTCACACCGTGCGGCAATCATAAGCGTAGCGCTCCTGTTGAGCGTATCATCCTTTATATACCAGATACCAATTAATAATAACGATACTATTCTCGCCCTCTTTACATTGGCCGGCATCTATGCGCTGGTCGCCTGGTGGGAGAAGAAAAACAATGCGTGGCTCTTCCTCGCCGGCCTTATGCTCGGCCTTGCCGCAGGAAGCAAGTACTCCGGCTTCTTCACCCTCGCCACGATGAGCTTGCTAACTACTGTGCTAGTCATTGTGGCTATGAGAAAGAGACCAGCTGCGTTCGCAAGGATTGGTATGGCAGCTGCTGTTTTTGGTGCCGCAGCACTCATCGGGGTCGGTCCGTGGTTGCTCAAGAATTACCTCTTTACAGGGAATCCAACCTACCCTATGTTTATCAATACTCTCGGCGGATGTGATTGGGCAGCATCCTCAACGAACCTCTTCCGCAGTACGGTGAGGAACGCATGCCTTCTATCTAAAGGACCACTCGGCCACTTTTCCTTACCATGGTATTTAACTATTAGGGAGCCCTCCGAGATGACCATCGGTCCGGCCCTTCTCGCATTCCTGCCGCTTATCTTTAGAAGAAGCAACATTACCAATGCGGCAATGGTTATTCCAGTGATAGCTGCGGTAGGCTTTCTGGTTCCCTGGGCTCTGCTGCTGGCGCAGGTGGCGAGATTTGCGCTTCCCGGCCTCGTTATGCTCGTCGTAGTGATTGCGGCGAGCATTGACAGCTTTATCACTCAAAAGCGCTTGATCGGAATAGCAGTAACTGCGCTTTTGATGATTGGTGTAGTAACGAACATCTTCCTGCTCGTTACTGATCAGTACAATGCGCTCGAAATCGGTGTGGCCAGTAAAAGCCATAAGCAGTTTATGGAATCGAACATGCTCTATCGCGCCTCCAGGTATATCAATACCAATATCCCCGCCGATAAAAAGATTGCAATGGTAATCGATAACCGCACCTACTACCTTACCAGACGCCCCCTCCTCATATTAAATCCGTTAAACAATGGAAGAATCGATCAAGTGAGGATTGATACTCCCGACAAACTCATGGACATACTTGAAAAGGAGGGCGCCGATTACGTCTTTGCAACCGATGAGATAAGAAGATATACATACAGCCTACCGAAGAACTCACCATATAGCGTCTACCAACCGCTGGTAGAAAATACTGACCGCCTCATAAGAAAAGGCTGCCTAGAGCCCATATTTAGAGACGGCGACTTTTGGCTTTATAAGGTTACCAAATAGTATAGCCGCAAAGGTAACCGAAGCGCTCGTAAACGGGAGCCAGTGCCACCATACCGAAGGACCGGTGTCCAGCCATAGCATAATAATGGTAAGGATGATCGAATAGATTTTAGCATCCTTGAGCCCCGAGGCGGTCGCCAGGGATAGACCAAGTGCAATCGAATAGAGGATAACTCCGAGAAAACCGAACTCTAAAAACGAGAGCCCGAAAAAAGAGGTCGAGAAGGGCTTGCCAAGTATGTTGATGGTGGTTGTGCGCCCCAGATTAACTCCCGGCATAAGGGAAAGGATCAACCTACCATGGGATTTTCCCCAGGGATAGCTCTCATCAATAACCTCCAAAAATACCTTATAGGTAAAGAATGGCCTGGTAATAATCTTGGTGCCCTTTGTCATGTCGCTAGAAGTATACCCTCCCTTTTCCATCGACTCCACAACATATGCCGGAGCGCGTGGTGAATCGAGCGGTGCTGCCGCAACGATGATGCCGCGTGCAGCTGAGGTCGCGAAGTAGGTATAGACGAATATAAGGACGACGACGCCGGCTGCCCTGAGCCCTTCCTTAAAACCGACCGGTGGCTTCCGCTCCAGGTAATACTGGAATATAAGCGGCATTATGTAGATAATGGCGTACGCACGGTAGCCGATAGCGGCGGACATTAGTGGCCCGATCACGGCGATAAGCACAGCAATCATGGCGGTGAGACGGCCCGCTGTAAGGCCGGAGGCCACCTTCATCAGTCCATAAACGGTAATAATTGTGCCCATTCCGACAAGAAAGGCGGGCATTAAACCACCGGTGCGATTGAGGTACGTACCGTAAAAGCCGTAGAGGGCAAGTGCAGGTATAACGTAGACAAGAATCATGGTAAGACCGAGGGCAAGGTAACGAGAGCCCGGTAGTTCAACCTCTGCCCGACCGAGAAAGTAGAAGGCGAGAACGATAATCACCAGGTAAAGCGGTGCCCTTATATAAACCGGCATAAGGTTTTTAAGAGCCAGATCGATTATGAATATAGCCAAGAGTGAAAGCAGTAACCGCTCAAAGTAATCCCCATTGTATGAGCTTCCAGCATTCCTCTGGCTTATAAGCCTGCCTGACAAGCGAGTAGCTATGATATAGGTGACGACGCCCACCAATACAATAGCGAGCGCTCGCAAAGAGAAATCGATCAGGGCCAGACCGGCCAGGTAGAAAGCTGCGACGAAGAGAGGTAGAAATATCTCGGGTGAGAAGACGTTTAATCGCTCCCGCTTCATCGGCCTGTCACCAGCTCGACCAGTATCCTCACGATCACGGCAATTGTGATAAATAACACTATAGACGTAATCGGCCTCTCTCCTATGCCCCGCACAATACGTAAGAGAGCAGAATCCTCTACTAAGAGGCGTATCTTTTCTAAAAAGGGTGATATCAATCCATAAGCCCTGCTCCCCTCAGCGAATGCCGATATTGCCGGCTTTTTGGAGAGCCAGGTACCTATCCCACTATCCTGCCAGAACCGCCCCATGGCTTGCATGCCCCTATATATTGGATGGTTGAGAACCGCTGCCCTTGTGTACATAACGGTGTACCTAAATGGTCGCAGTATCAGGCTGCCATCGACAAGGGACGAGGTCTGCGACTGAGTCGGTTCTGGATTCAGGCCATCGATAGCAACTTGCAAGCCGAGCAGGAACCAGAAGAAAACCGCGCCCTGGGGGTGATGAAAGCTATTGCTTGTCAAGCTGTTTATCGAAAACCCGATAACACCGGCGAATATCGCCGAGTTAACCCAGGAGAGGTACTTATCCTGAGCTTTTGCCCGTGCCAAGTAAAGACCATACTTTATCGATACGAGGATTATGGCCACAAAGGACATGATGCCGAAGATACCTGTCTCGGCCCAGATGGTGAGGTATGAGTTATGCGCCCCGTAGATAACCCAGCCAACGCTTAATTCCGGATGCCTGAATATATACTCGGTAAATGCATCGTAATAGTTGCCGATACCGATACCGATTACAGGGTGCTCCCGTATAATACCGCTTGCAATCCGCCAGAGCTTCATCCTGAACCCCGCCGTACCACCGGTTACATCGGTAATACTGGCCATGCGGCTTGCCACACCGGGAGCTGCCACTAACGCGATGGCAAAGACGGACACCCAGACCCAGAAGAGCCAGGCCTCCGTCATAAGTGACATCAGCACAACCCCTATGCCGGTGGCCATCCAGCTGCCACGGGTATAGGTAAGAATAAGACCGATAAAGAGAAACAACGTTGCGACACCCAAGGCTATCCGTCGAAAGGCACCGCGCAGACCGAGGATAAGAGCGAGGCCAATGGGCACTATCAACACCAGGTATTCTGCGTAAAAGTTCGGGTTCTCAAATGTTGAGCCGATCCTGGCTGCAACATCCTCCGTCAGGTCGTAGAGACCAATTTTTGCCGTATCTGGAGCGTAGATGTATTGATAGAGGCCGTAAAGGCCAGTAATTGCCCCCGAGATAACCATGAGAACGAGTATCCAGGTGAGCATCTCCTTCGACCTGATGGAGCGCCCAACAATGTAGACCAGCGCAAAATAAGCGATAAAGCGAATTATGACTTCGACCGCCCCAACGGTTGAGGGGGCAACGACCGCTGATACGGCAGCAAACAAAAGAAAGGCGAGAAACGCCCAGGCGAAAGGGGTCAATGCGCGCGCCCCCTTCTTCCTTACATTATTGATAACGTATGATGCAATAACAATGGCGGTGCAGACAATAACCGCCATTTCGTTGGTGAGCGGTACGGCAAAAACGAGGAGTGCCAAGGCAAATTCTGTCCTCGCCAGCGCAATGGTGACTACGATAATCCCCAACAGGACGATGGCGAATTTTGGGACGGGTAGGAGGACCCCTACAATGCCGACTACTATACTAAAAATAGCGATGAGGGCATAAGAAGATATTAATGGTTTTGGCCTAGATGCAACCAATTCGGACAAT
>DASQQM010000121.1:0-5257 GCA_035643475.1 Anaerolineae bacterium
TAGTACGTAATGGAGGTACGTTACCGGAGTTGCCGGGTTGATCGCTAGTCCCGCCTTCGTGCCCGGGTATTCCTTTATCCTTTGAATGATTCGGTGTGCGTGGTTCGTCGCCTCTACATGAAACGATATCCACGATGCCCCTGCTTCGATAAATCTATCGATATATTTCTCGGGGTCGCTAATCATCAAATGCACATCGAGGGGTAGATCCGTACTCCTCTTTAGCGCCTCTACAACTAATGGGCCGATAGTTATATTGGGCACAAAGTGGCCATCCATCACATCTATATGGAGAAGGTCGGCCCCTCCCTTAGCCACTTTTTCGATCTGGTCTGCCAGACAGGAAAAATCCGCAGAGAGTATTGACGGAGCAATCAGTATGTTTTCGTTCATTAATCCCTTTCGAGCCGATAATATATCTACCTACCCATATTAATATATCACTAGCAAAAGTAACAGTCTGTCATTGCGGTGAGCCGAAGCCCTAAGCAAAGCGAGGGGGACCATAGGGAGCATGGTATTCTCTTAAAGCTGTCAGCCATCAGCTGTCAGCCATCAGCTGTCAGCCTTTCACCCCCACCCTAGCCCTCCCCCATCGAGGGGGAGGGGCCATTACGCCCGATGAATCGGGCAACCACATCGGCACGTTGGCACATCAAGACAGTACCCACACCTCTATCCCACATCGACGTTGGCACTTTGGCACGTTGGCACCGTAAGACTTGCCTACTCCTCCCTCCTAAGCTTTGCCATAAATAGACCATCGATACCGTGCTTATGCGGCAAAAGCTGTATCATGCCGTCCCGCACATCAGCATGAAGTGCCTCGGGGAGGTAGGGTGAGATATCCTCGATGTAAAAATCTTCTCTTACCCTTAAGAAACGCTCTACTACAAGCCTGGTCTCCTGTCTGGTCAGGGTACAAACGGAATAGACGAGCACACCGCCCGGTACCACGAACTCTGCAACCGATAGCAGCATATCGGTCTGCAAGCGCGAAAGCTCCTCGATCTGCTCTGGCTTTTTCGTCCACCGTGCATCCGGCCTGCGTGAAAGCACGCCCAGGCCAGAACAGGGCGCATCCAATAGTACCCTGTCGACAGGTTTCTTAATAACCGGCTTTAATTTAGTCGCATCAGCCTTCAGCGCGAGCACGATACTCGCGCCCATCCTCTCGATATTCTGCTTCATCAGGTTAACCCGGTTCGGGTTTGCATCAACCGCTATAATCTGTCCCTTGTTCTGCATCAGCTCGGCCATGTGAGTGGATTTGCCGCCAGGTGACGCTGCAGCATCAAGCACGGTCTCGCCGGGCTGGGGGTCGACCACGTGACTTATCATCATCGAGCTCTCATCCTGGACATAAAAATAGCCCCCCTTAAATTGTGGGAGCTTACTTATATCACCCGCGCCTCTGATTGCGAGTGCCTCCCTTAGATACTTCCCCGGTTCGACTTCCCACCCCCCCTGCCTTAACGCGTCCGATAGATTTTCGGGAGCTACCTTTAGTATGTTTACCCTGATCGTTAGCCTTGGAATGCGATTATTCGCCTCGCAGAGAGCCTCGGTATCCTTGATCCCGAACTCTTCGACCCACATCTTAACCATCCACAGGGGATGGAAATACATAAGCGATATGTATTTCAGCGGATCTTTCTCCCTGTCAGGCCAGGGAAGGTGCTCCTTCTCACGGGCGATGGTGCGCAGGAGGCCATTTACGAACTTCGAAATACCCGGGTGGAAGTATTTCTTGGCTAAGACAACCGCTTCATTGACCGCCGCATGATCCGGCACATCCATATAGACGATCTGGTAGGTGGACATGCGAATTAAATCGAGGACCAGATCGGGTATTTTCTCTAGCTTCTGCTTTGAATACCGCTTAATAATCCAGTCCAGGGTGCCCTTCGCCCGAAGCGTACCGTAGGTTAACTCCGTCACGAAAGCCCTATCACGTCTATCCAGCTCGCTCTCCTGCAGCTTTTTTGGTAAAAGTAAGTTCGCATAGCTGCCAGTTTTATGTACGCGGTGGATAACTTCGAGCGCAACTTCCCTTGATGTTTTTGACATTAACTCCTATCTCCTGGAGATTCTATTAAATGGTGCTAATCATGGACCCTATGCCCCAATACATCGCCAACTTTAAGCCGGTAGCCGCGGACAAACTCAGCCCCGCTTATTCTCTTCCTGTTCGCAGGCTGCACCTCTGTTAGAAGCAGGGGTTCGGTTGATGTGGCAACATAAATTCCCTTGTTTTTATCGATATGAACTACCGTACCCGGTTTCCCTCGCTCGACCCCTGGCGCTGGCGCAGCCCACCATACTTTAAGGAGCATGTCGTCGACATGGGTGTGGGCCCCAGGCTTCGGGTTAAGCGCCCGTACCTGGTTGAAGATACTCTCAGCCGGCTTAGCCCAATCGATTTCAACGTCCTCATCAGTTATTTTATTGGCGTACGTTACCTTTGATTCATCCTGTTTCTTCGGAAATATCGTTCCCGCCTCGATGCCATCCAAAACCCGAATTAAGATATCGGATGCTACATCCGACATCTTCAGTCCAACGGTCTCCGCGGTATCATCTGGCTTGATCTCAATCTCTTGTTGCAGGTACGTATCACCCGCATCAAGCTCCATAACCATCTGCATGATGGTGATCCCGGTTACCGGATCGCCCGCCATAATCGCCCGCTGGATGGGGGCGGCCCCTCGCCACCTTGGGAGCAGCGATGCATGGACGTTTACTATCCCATGCCTCGGGAGGCTGAGAAGCCATTGGGGTATGATCTTGCCATAGGCAAAAACGACTCCGATATCCGGTTGCAGTTCCTCCATCTGCACCTTAAAACTCTCATCTTTAAGGGTAAGCGGTTGGGCTATAGGGATACCTTCTGCTAGAGCAAGCAGCTTTACAGGGGGAGCACCTATCTTCCGCTGGCGCCCAACTGGTTTATCGGGCTGGGTTACAACGAGAATAACCTGGTGCTTTGATTCAATAATGCTCTTTAAGGTCGGGACCGCAAGCTGCGGGGTGCCCATGAAAAAAATGCGCATTTTACCTCTCTTAAGAAGGGAAATGCTGGCTACTAGACGAGTGGTCGCTTACTCGCCAGCTCTTTAAGCGCCCTTTTGCGCTCCTCGGGGCTCGTTCTATCCAGTATAATAATGCCGTTTAAGTGGTCCGTTTCGTGCTGCAGAGCGCGGGCGAAAAAGCCATCGGCCTCAAACTCAACGGTCTCACCATTCTCATTTAGAGCCTTAAACCGCACCTTGACCGACCGAGGAACCACCACGTGAATATCGGGAGAAACGCTCAAGCATCCCTCGTCGCCATCCTCAGTCTCTTCACTGTACCAGGTAATCTCGGGGTTAATGAAGGCCATTAGCTCCTCGTCGACATCGACGACCATTACGCGCTTGAGGACTCCCACCTGATTCGCGGCAAGGCCGACCCCTGGCGCAGCGTACATCGTGTCGGCCATATTCTTTATCAGTTTATGAATCTCCTCATCTATGCGTTCAACCGGGAGTATCTTCTCCTTTAATGCCGGATCAGGAAATTTTCGTATTGGCAAAACTGCCACCTTTACTCCTCCTACGTACTTTCCTCAAAGTACCCATATCGGGTCCACATCTATAGATAACATTACTACTTTTTGATATTTTTTGGGCACAAACCGTAGTAAATTATCTTCCAGGAAGCTTTTTACTGTCAAGTCGTCTCGCACCTTCAGCAGTATATGCCAGCGGTACTCCTTCTTTATCTTGAGGAGTGGTGCGGGTGATGGACCAGTAATATCGACGGAACTATCAAGATGCGCTGCCTCAATCATCGCAGCAGCCCTCCTAGCAAGACCAATTACGGCCTCCGGCTGTGGACCGGAGAATAACATCCTGATAATAGTAGAAAATGGAGGATAGGAAAGCTCGCGCCTGAACCCGAGCTCGGTCTTATAAAAATCATCATAATCGCCGGCCAGGACTGCCCGTAGTGGGTAGCTGTCGGGCACATGCGTCTGTATAACGACCTTCCCAGGTTGCTCACCCCTGCCGGCCCTCCCAGCAACTTGCATCAAAAGCTGGAACGTGTACTCACCAGCCCGAAAATCCGGCAGATGAATGGAAGTATCCGCGTTGACGACCCCCACAAGAGTGACCTCCGGGAAATCCAGCCCCTTGGCTATCATCTGGGTTCCTAACAGGATCGCTGATTTCTCCTTATTGAACCTTGCCAACCGCTTCTGATGGGCACCCTTACGCGTCGTAGTGTCGGCGTCCATCCTGATTACCGGGGTGTCAGGGTACAGGCGGTAGAGCTCGGTCTCAACGCGCTGCGTTCCGGAGCCCGGATACCTGATGCTGTGACCGCTGCACCTCGGACACGTATCGGGTGCTTTTGTCGCAAAATTGCAGTGATGGCAGCGCAGGCTGTGATTCACCGAATGATACGTAAGGGATACCTCACAGTTACGGCACTTTGGCACGAATCCACACTCCTGGCAGAGGATGAAATTTGAGAAGCCCCGCCGGTTTAGAAAAAGGATCGCCTTTTCACCCACATCGATAGTCTCTTCCAGTCTTCTTCTGAGAAGGTTACCTATGATGGGCCGTTCTTTCTTATGTGGCTCATCGCGCATATCCACAATCTCTATCCTTGGCAGCTGTCTCTTCTCGACGCGCTTTCTTAAAAAGAGTGGTCTATACAAACCTGTTTCCGAGCGCCACTTCGTCTCGATGGACGGCGTTGCACTTCCCAATACCACGCATGCACCTTCTAGGCTGGCCCTTTTGATCGCTACATCTCTCGCATTATACCTGGGGTTTCTCCCCTGCTTATAGCTCGCTTCGTGCTCTTCATCGACGACGAGAATGCCGAGCTTCGGCACCGGTGCAAATACCGCCGATCGTGCCCCCACTACTACTCTATACTTTCCCTCCCAGATACCCCGCCACTGATCAAACCGCTCACCTGCGCCGAGGCCACTGTGAAGAACCGCGACCGTTTCATTAAATCTCGCCTTAAATCTCGCAACTGCCTGGGCAGTCAGGGCTATCTCTGGCACTAGAACGATCGCGCCTTTCCCTGTGTCGAGGACTTTTTGAATTGCCCTCAGGTAGACCTCAGTCTTACCGCTTCCGGTTATTCCTTGCAGCAGGAAAATATCATTCGAACCACGCTCGATGGATTTGATTATCGCTGAGAGGGCCTCCCCCTGCTCATCGGTGAGCTCTACCGCCTTATCTTGCTGTGAGAAGTA